>CBIHOZ010000191.1:0-13554 GCA_966211525.1 uncultured Chitinophaga sp.
TGAATCGGTATACAATCAAGGCAGTCCTGCTGCTCAGGCTATAGACGATGCCAATAACATTGGAAAAGACACCAACCAGTTTTTCGAAAAGAAAGATAGTGCTGCTGCTATAGTTAAGCCGGATTATACAATACCCGGTACAATTGCCAGTATAAATGTAAAGGATGACGGCAAGATTGCAGTGGTTGATACCGAAGGAAACGAATCAACATTCGAGTCGAAGAAGGATGAGAAAACCGGTAAACTAAAAGATACTGTTATAGCGGATGCTGCGGGGAATAGTTATACCGTAGGTGCTGATGGTAAAGTAACGAAGACACAAGGAGGTTCTGCCGGTAATACAACGATTGCTCAAAGCGCTAAGGAAAAAATCATTGTATTGATACTTGCACAATTTCAGGAAGAAATCAAAACATGGTTAAGCGTTAACGGTAAAGGTGGAGAAGAAGATGAAGCGCTTTTGGCTGATGATTTAGCTTCCTGCTTTCCGAGAGACGCGGATATTCTAAAACCGATTAGCGATAATGTTATTGCTAAATACGAAGACAACCCCAAAGACCTCGTAACTATTATCGAAGGTAAGGAAGCTAACAAGCAACTGCTCGATAAGATTGACAAACAGTTTGGAAATGCAGCGAATGCTAAACTGGAAGATTTATCGCCAGAAGATTTACAAAATACCAGAGACTATACCTGTGAAGCCATCATGGAAAGTCTCAGTGCGTTGGATGAGGCCACCATTGCTTCCCTTATTGACTATGATAAATTGATTACATGGTTAATTGAGAATAAAGGAAAAACCGTAGTGTATAATTTCTCTGATTTTCTGAGTAAAGAGATATACGAGAAAATTACGGGTAAGGGTATTGTCAATAAGATTCCGGTTGATAAGGTATTTTACGGTGTTGTAAATGGAGAGCGTAAAGCCTTCAATCTAAAGGGAGAACTGTCTACTGAAAAGGGACAAGTTAACCTCGATGCAAACTCTGGCAAGATTCAGTCGGCTATTAAGATTTTTCAGACTGAGGATAAAATTCAGTTCACGCTTCGCTATAAATTTTCTGATCGTAACACACCGGCCATCACGTTGGAGACAAACCATAGTGATGAAATGGAATACCTTTTTCTGGAACAGGATATAGTTTACAAGGACTGGTATAAAATCAAAGTTAGCAGTGACTTTAAACAGATCATCGGCAATTCATTAAAAGATTGTAATACACTCGACTATATATATGAAAATATACCGCAGTTTGTAGCGGACAGCTTTACCGATGAAGATAAATGGAGCCATTTGCAATCACTGGCAACATGCAGGGTTGACCGTATTGGCACGAACGAGTACAAGGCTATACTAAATCTGGTAGGCAATATCAGTGCGGCTTACATAAAGCAACAGGTTGATGAAAATCCTTCATTCTGGATGCTGGATATATATGATCGTTTGGGGAAATCTGAGAAAATTGAATTTACCGTTGCAGTAACTAAAAAACTGAATGAGGTTTGGACAGGCAATGAAACCCTGCAATATGCGTACGCTGAAGAGAGCGTTGTATATGACAGTCCACACCCTTTTTTAATGGTTGTATCCTGCTTCAACCTGAGCGGAAAGAAACTCGAATTTTCTACAAAGGAGTTTTATAAATGTGGTGATAAATATAGCACGGTACCGTGCAGTTCGCTGGGCGAACCAACCGGAATGCCTGACAATTGCTCTAATGTGCTCACCTTAACAGGAAGCCAGCCCGTTGCACTCCATATTTCAGATCAGTTCATTGTAGTTCCGGCTTTTATTGCGGGTGAGATAGTAGCACAAGCAGCTCACGATTCTTATATGGCGGCAGCGGCTTTTTACTCCAGCGTACTGTTGCCCAACGCAATTCTAAAGCCTGCTACCCTCAGTAAATGGAGTCGTTTCTTAGGCACCGTTAGCAAGCAGGCAGCCGAGCAAGGTATAGCAATTAACTATGAGAAACTGGCCGTTCACGAGGGCGTTAACCTTACCAACTTTACCGCCAAAATGAGCGACCAGTACATTGATGTAGTGGTACACTTTAGTGACGGCAAGTTTAAAGCGCTTATTGAAGAAGGCGGTGCATTTGTTGAAAAAGCATTGGATGCCGAGCAACTGGCAACCATGATAGACCACTTGCCGGCAGATAAATCTCTTCGCCTGCTTTCATGCAACGATATCGCTACAGCCAAGCAACTCTCACAACAACTGCCTGCAAGAACATTGTATGCCAGCGATGGATGGATTGAACTATATGACGATGGTATAATTCAAGCTGAACACAATTTTAAAAAGCTTGTGAATGGTGAAGAGCTTGGTGCCGATGTTAGCATGAATGGTACGGCTGATAAGAACCGAAAGAAGATACTATTGGGTGAGGTGACTGCCAAGTCTCGCCTGCTTGCAGACCTTGATGATTTTCCAAACCTGAAAGCATGGGCTAGTACATTTAATAATGAGACTGATGCCGCCTTAATTGCAAAAGTTGACGAGTTAAGCAGCACGGATTTAGGAAAACTGAATACGGATATAGCCCATGAGCGATATGGCCCGGAGATAAAAGAACTGTTAAAGGAAAACCCTGATGATCTTACGTCTATATGGAAACGATTAAAAGACGACCCTGCCTATAGCTGGGAACTTCAAAAGACAGGTGGCAGTCGTTGGGACAAGTGGAGTAAGCGTGAATTCTTTAAAGATGTAACAGCGAAAGGTAAAAGTTTTGAGAATAATGTTTGCCTTGTTGCATTTAAAAACAGAAAATCACCTAAGTATCTTGAGTTAAAAGATAAAGTGTTAGCAGATTTTGGTAGAAACCTAGATGACTATGACATGTATAGTCAAGTCCAATTAGTTTACAGTGGTGATGACTATTTTGTTGCAGACCAATTGTTTGTGAAATATAAAACGATGGGTGGGCAAAAAATTATAGATGATATTATTATACTCGAAAATAAGTTGTCAATCGGAACTCCATTAACAGGGCCGCAGTTGGAAGCACTTGCTAAAAATTCCTTTAAGATTAGAAGCTTGGATAAATTTTCAGAGATGGGAACAGATGTAAAACTTAGTCCTGGTGATATTATCAGTTTTAACGAAAAAAGACAATGGTATAAAATATATGATGGTTCATTAGGAGATGAAATAAAAGGCATAATTAAAATTCAATGATATGGTGTACAATAAGGAAAATTTTAAGAAACAAGTTGAACAATTGAATCCCAAGGGGTTTGAAATGGAAAGCAGTTTTGGATCAATCAGATTTGTGAAGAAGGAACAAAGTCGAGTGCTTACAATAGGGGTTGGTTATAACGAGTATTTCCCTCATTCTGCTGTTATAAAAGGTGTTTCTGCAGATATATATATATATGATATAGAAAATATTATCAATCCTATACTTGACAAATATGGCATTGAACAACGATATGGAGAGACAACAATAATTAGATCTTTCCGTACACTTGAAGGCATTGATTATTCCAAGCTTGATGTGGAAATTAATGATGACAAAACGTTTAATGAGGTCGCAGAGGTGGTAGAAAAAATTATCTCAGATGGTGCATTGCTATTTTTTGAAAGATTTAAAGACATTAAATCTGTGAGTGAACAGCTTGCAGTGATGTCAGAGGAAGAAGTAAGTAATTTTATTGTTGGTATTGTCGGTATTAAAGTTCCGCTGATTAAGAAACTTGCTCATGCACCAGATTTTCAAATTGAATTAGAGAATAGAAATAGATTTTATTCAAGTGAGGTTTTTAAATACCCTAAGTATTTTAAAGATCATGAAAAAGTATTTAACGAAATATTCGCAGAGGATTTGAAGTAGAGCAGTCAATTACAAAATATAGATAGCATGATTATCCTTGCACTAATATGTCATTATATAGGCCATCGTTTACCTACTATTCTCTTTAAGAAACAGATCACAGAAATACGTGGTTCATTTGGATGGAAGCCGGTAGTGTTACAACTGAGTGGTAGCCTTTTTAACCTTACGCTGGTATTGATAATTGTTTTAACAATTGGAATAAACACTGAGGAAAGATATTTACCTATTGAAAATCTAATATATGGCGTACAGTGTAGTCCCGAAGCAAAGCAACTCGGTTTTAAAGATGGTGATAAGATAGTTTCCTTAAATAGTACTCAAGTCACTAGGTTTGACGAAATTATTTACAAGATATATGCTGAGTCAGGTGATACTCAGTTTGAGGTTGTTCGAGGTGATAATAAAATATTAATAACGATCAGCGATGATCAAAAAACAAATTTGTTAAGGAGACGGGTTCCGTTTGTCCCTCGAGAACGGCTCGACAACGGTGTTAATACTGTGAAGCGGCTGGAATATACACAGTCAAGTACATCAGTATATAAATCATTTGAATCCCTCGTTCATACCGTTGGTCGTTTCATTCGATACTTCTATATACGGTTTAGAGACGGGTTATATGCTCCCTTCATTTCAGTACCTTATCCAAACATGTTCAACTGGTTTCACTTTTTCTCTGTGAATTTAGTGCTAATAATTCTAATTAATTTATTACCAATACCCGGATTGGACGGAGGAAATGTCATCATTTCACTAATTGAAAATGCGAATCAGAAGAAGTACGACTCTCGACTTCTGAAGGTTATCAAGACGATAAACGTAAGTCTAATTATAGCTGCGATCGGTTGGGTTATATGGTCAGAATTTTGGTGGATGGTACGTGTTTAACTATAATTCATTCTCAATTAATTATAAGCCCCTCTCACATATAGATAGCAATTTTTACAGCATAGCTCATGTTTTACAGGAAGGCTTTAGTGTTGATGGCATTCGTTCTGAGTGCTATATCTACGTTTGGTAATTCTCTATCCAAAACGGATTCTACAGAGATAAAAAAAAACCTGCGGTCGCTGAATGCAGGTGTGTTACCGTTGGGTGCACGTTCATTTGATGGCCTTGCTATACCACAGGTCAATAGTTATTCAGACCCTATAGTCATTCCTGTAGATACTGATGATTCTACCGAATACTACCGCGCTAAAGCTTTGGAGTTCCAGCAGGAGGTAAATAAGAAACAGTCTTTTATCTCTACACTTACGGATATAGCTGGCCTTGAATTACCGGTTGGTCTTTTATCGCAAAGTATAGGCGATGCAAACTATACGGTTATTATCAGTCGCCTGCGCCTTGATCCACTGAGGGGTACGTATATAGAAGCGTATGTAGTACTGGAGCTTCCGCAGACCGGTGATAAAATCGCATTTCGTGGAAGTGATATACTCATATCCCACACCGGTGGTCTTGTCGGTGATGGCAAACTGGAACTAATCGGGAGCTATCATATAAAACTCAACGATAAAACATTACTGACACTACTCGGCAAAGGCAACACGTATGTAGAATTTGGCTGCGATGGTTTCAAGAGCATGAGTATAGAAGCTCAGGTAGAATTCTCCCGAGATTTATTTGTACCCGAAGAATTAGATGGAAGAGTGAAACCTGCGCCTGCACGTGTAGCAACAAAATTCTTAGTAAGTGCAAGGAACTGGAATGACCTGTTGATCGGAGTAAACTTCCCATCGTTTCAGGTTGCAAGTCTTCCGGGTGTTGGCTTCAATGTTACCGATGCATATTTAGACTTTAGCGACCTTGCTAATCCTGCCGGTATAATGTTTCCTAAAAACTATACCTCTGCCTTTACAACAACCGGCAATGAAAAGTTGTGGCAGGGCTTCTATTTAAAAAACACTGAAATACGTTTACCGAAATCATTTAAGCAAAAGGACAGCGATAGAGGTATAACGTTTGGCGCGCAAGATCTGATCATTGATGAACAAGGTTTGACTGGTGAGATTTTCGTGGGCAATCTTCTTACAGCCGGAGATATGAGCGGCTGGTCATATACTATAGATAAGTTGGGACTAGAGTTTGTTACCAACCAGGTTAAAGGTTTTGAGCTTGTCGGTAAACTTACTGTCCCGGTTATTAAATCCAAGACTGGAGAAACAACGCGGTTCGGATATATAGCACAACGCGGCACAGATGGTAATTACCTGTTTGCAGTAAAAGTTGATAATGAAGTAAGGTTGCCATTACTGGTTGCAGACTTAAATCTGTATCAAGGCTCAGCAGTGATTGTGCGGGAGCGTACTGATGAAAAGGGCGATACTAAATTTTACCCTACTGTTATACTCAATGGTCACCTCGGTATAAAGAATACCGGCAGCGGGCCAAAAGCAAATTTAGTAGGCATAGGCTTTCAGGGGTTGCGTATCAGCACAGAGGCACCACACTTCGATATAGACGCGGTAAGTTTTGGTAGAGAAGGTGCGCAGCAGACAGCCTCCAAGTATCCACTTGTTATCAACAACATTCTGATAAAGAAGGATGGCTCAGACAAGATCGGTATAGGCTTCGATGTTACGATCAATATAGGGGGCAGTTCATCCGAAGGTGGCTTCGGAGGAACAGCAGGTTTGATTGTATGGGGTAAACGCGAAACCGAAGAAGTAAAGAACGCAGAAGGTGCCGTTACCGGTACAGATAAAAGCGACTGGAAATTTCACAAAGTTGAAATTACGGCAGTAGGCATAAACTTTAAAAAAGCCGGAGTGATCGAGATAGCCGGAGAGGTACGCTTCTTCAATGACGACCCTGTATATGGCGATGGCTTCAAGGGTTCTATCGCAGGTAAAATTCAGATGTTCAGTGTAAAGGTAGAGGCGTTGTTTGGTAAAACTCCTGATTTCAGATACTGGTCTGCCGATGCACTGGTAGAATTTAAAACGGGTATAACGTTATTCCCCGGCTTCTCGGCTTACGGATTTGGTGGTGGCTTCTATTCGAAGATGAAGCAAAGCACTGGAGACAACGGTAGTCCTATTGGCCGTAATGCTTCCGGTATAGTATATGTTCCCGATGAAAATACAATCGGTATAAAAGCACTGGTGAAGTTTGGTGCTACACCAAGTCAGGCGCCCTATAATGGTGATGTAGCACTGGAAGTAGCACTCAATCGGCACGGAGGTATAAACTCAGTTACGTTTACAGGAAATATAGTGGTGATGTCACCGGCATTACCGGGAGGTCTTGAAAAGATAAAAGAGCAAGCTATGGCTGTTGCCGGTGATAGTAAGGCTGCGGAAAAACTTCTTTCACTTGTTCAGGGACAGGTATCAGCGAATGTTAAAATCCTATTCGATAACGTAAATGATGTGCTGCACGCCAATATGGAAATGTATATCAACGTGGTGGGCGGTGTTATCAAAGGTATAGGGCAAAACAATCGTGCAGGTTGGGCAGTAATGCACTTTGAAAAAAGCGACTGGTATATGTTGGTCGGTACACCCAACGACCCGGTAGGTATCGAATTACTGTGGATGCTCAAAATGAAGAGTTACTTCATGATGGGTAAAAACCTTCCGGGCAGTCCGCCACCACCGCAGCAGGTATCGGAAATACTTCGTATTGATGCTTCCGATCTTGACTATATGCGTGATCTAAACGCTGCCGAATCAGGTTTTGGTTTTGCATTCGGAATGAACTTCAGCTTTGATACGGGCAATCTAAAATTCCTGATGTTCTACGGGCGGTTTGCTGCCGGTATAGGAACAGATTTCATGATCAAGAAGTATGCGAAGGAATATCATTGTGTTGGCTCAGACGAAACGATTGGTATCAATGGCTGGTTCGCCAATGGGCAGGCGTATGCTTATATACAAGGCAAGATTGGTATACGTGTACGGCTGAAGTTCTACAAGGGTAACTATGAGATATTAAATATAGGTGCCGCAGCCATCCTCCAAACCAAAGGGCCAAACCCCTTCTGGATGCGTGGTATAGTTGGGGGGCACTATAAGATATTACACGGGCTCGTAAAAGGTGATTGCAAGTTTGAAGTAACGATAGGAAAAGATTGTCAGGTTGTGGGTAACAGCAATCCGCTGGAAGATGTGAACATGATTGCAGGTGTTACGCCAGCCAAAGGAGAAAAAGATATAGATGTATTCAATGCACCACAGGCAGCCTTTAACATTCCTATAGGTGAAGAGTTTGAAGTAACAGACCTTGAAAACCGTCAGCGCACTTTCCGTGGAAGACTTGTAGAGTTTTCCGTAAAAGACGGAGCCAATACCATTCAGGGTAACACGCGCTGGAATGAAGATAACGATGTTGTTGTACTTGACCCGAGCGATGTTCTGCCCGGAAAAAAGGAATTGAAGGTAATCGTAAAAATAACTTTCGAGGAAAAAGTAAATGGTGTCTGGAAGGTAGTACAGTTTGAAGGTAAAGATGTTGAAGAAAATGTGGAGACGACTTTTACTACAGGCGAAGCACCAGACTATATCCCTGCTTCAAACGTAAGCATGTCTTATCCGCTTGTAGGACAATATAACTTCTATCCGAAAGAATACAATCAGGGCTTTATACAGTTGAAGAAAGGACAGCCTTACCTGTTTACACCGGGTGCAGAATGGTCGCAGAAGCTACACTTCACCGATGTAAACGCTCAAAGCTATGCAGAGACAGATGTAAAGTATAATGATTCTGAAAGAAAGGTATACTTCACAATACCAGATGGTATCCGTACCGGTAAACTATACCACATGGAAATTCTCAACATACCGCTGCAAAAACAGGTTCTTGATGCGAATGTGACGAAAGTTGAGACAGAGCTTGCCGGAAGCAAT
Source organism: uncultured Chitinophaga sp. (assembly GCA_966211525.1). Classification (GTDB taxonomy): domain Bacteria; phylum Bacteroidota; class Bacteroidia; order Cytophagales; family Cyclobacteriaceae; genus Ohtaekwangia. The sequence continues at coordinate 8,693 of CBIHOZ010000191.1, forward strand.
GGCCAATCAACGGTGACTACTAATGCACTGGAAGGTGATCTTACGCTACGCGATGCTAAGACAATCTATACGCTAACGTTGCGGACGAGTCAATACAATACCTTCCCTGAAAAGATGGCAAGTATAAAGCAGGCGCAAGCCATGCGAGTGCAGCTTCCGGAGCCTAATATATTTCAGTTAGTTTCCCATTTGACTACCCCGGAGTGGTTGGACGAATATGAAGCAAACGGTGGTGATGGCTTCGCAAAGCTTGTGCAGGGTGAAGCAGTACTGGATAACAATAACTGGTATAATAAAAATATATACCCGCTGGTATATGAGGGTTACCCGCTGCGCGGCAATATGAGCATTACCAACCGCGATGCAATGGTGTTGGGTGTTCCTCCGGTTCGCTCGGTATACATTGAACAGGCATCCTATTACCCGGTGTTGACAGAGAAGGCAACCGATATACCAGTGACTACTACAACCGGTGATCTTAAATACGATCTGATGCAGCCGATGTTTGGAGACTACAGAGATATTCAGCATCAGGTTGCAAACTATGTTGTAGATCATCCGGAGCGCGTAACGACACGGTTCGGAAATCTATTGACAAGTGGATTTCCTGTTATCAAGTACGGAAAATATAGCGTTCGATTCAAATATGTTATACCGGGCGTAAACAAGGTAAGCAGTACCTACGATCTTGAAATGTTCAACCCTATACCGGACTAGCGAAGTGAGGAGAAGTACAATGAAGAAGATACTATTGATAGCGATAGCCGGCTTTGTGGCGGCTACAGGATACGCACAGCAAGCGGGAAAGAAGTCAGAAACGATTCAGGTGATTGCACGACCTTCTGCCGACTCCGTGGTTTTACGTTGGGCACCCGTTGGAACAGACCAATGGCTGAAAGCAAACCGCGCAGGCTATACCATCGAACGATTTACACTCGTGCGTAATGGCAAAGTAGTGCAGCCGGTAGAGCGAAAGCAATTAACTATATCTCCGGTAAAACCATTACCGGAAGATCAATGGGAGAAGTTCATTGGCAACAAGTATGGACTCATAGCAGCACAAGCACTATACGGAGAAACTTTTGAAATGAACATTGACCCCGGTGACGTAATGCAGATTGTAAACAAGGCAAAGGAAAATGATCAGCGTTATTCCATCGCCATGCTGTGTGCTGATATGTCGCCCTCCGTTGCCAAAGCATTAGCGTTATACTGCAAAGATACACCGGTTGAAAAGAACGTAAAGTATCTATACCGCATCAGCGCTTATACAGGAACAGATACATTAAAGGGAAGTGTATTTGTAAACACGGCTGATAAATATATTCTTCCGGCTCTTACGGATGTGACCGCACAGAGCAAGGGCAATGTAGTGACACTTCGGTGGAAGCAAACCGACTTTGAAAGCTTCTATACAACCTATACGGTTGAGCGTTCAGAAGCTGGTAAAGCTTACGTTCCCGTTACAGATATACCCGGTGTGACGCTCAGTAAGAAAGGAAAGGAAAGTAAATATCAGTATGCCGTTGATACGCTGGCTACGATTGACAAAGTATATACCTACCGTGTGCGGGGTTTTACGCCTTTCGGTGAATATGGGCCGGTGTCCAATATCGTTGAAGTAAAAGCAAACAAAACAACTGTTTCGAGTGTATTCATTACTTCAGCACTCAGCCTTGATAACAAAAGTATTGATGTGCAGTGGGAATTTCCAGTTGCTGAAAATGATGCGCTGAAAGGATTTGAAGTAACACGCTCTGCGAAAGCTTCAGGGCCATATAAAACGATTCACAAAGATATACTTCCGAGTTCTGCCAGAGCCTTTAAAGACACAAAGCCCGAGCAATCCAACTACTATAAGGTAAAAGCTAGAACACAGGATGGAACAGAAATTATCTCTATGCCATACCTGGCTATGCTGGTTGATAGTATACCTCCCACTGTACCGGTTGGTGTGCAAGGCAAGGTAGATGAGTTTGGAAATGTTCGTATAAGCTGGAAGCCTAACACAGATGCAGATATATACGGCTATAGGGTATACCGGGCGTATTACCAAAGCGAAGAGTTTGCCCTTATGACCGGTGAGCCACTAAAAGACACAACATTTACAGACCATGTAGAACTTAAAAGCCTTAATGAAAAGATTCATTATCAGATTATGGCCATTGATCGCAATCAGAATCACTCTGCCCTGTCGGCTATACTGAGTCTTGCCTTACCTGATAAAGTTCCTCCTATGGCTCCTGTATGGCTTCCTGTCAAGTCTACGAAGGAAGGTGTTGTACTCACATGGCAGCCCAGCGGAAGTCAGGATGTAGTGAAGTATGAAGTATACCGGAGAGGTGATCAGGGACAATGGATACGGCTGGTAACGAAGCAGGCAACCAATGATTCGACTTACACCTATATCGATCAGAACTTAACTAACAATGTAACGCAGTACTATACGGTGATTGCCGTGGATGAAGCTGCACTCGAATCACCTCCGGCTCCGGTTATATCTGGTTTTAAGCTTCCGGGATTAAAGGATGCAGTTATAGTAAACCCACCGGTAATAGATCGTGAAGGAAGAAAGGCTGCGTTAAGCTGGTCGTATAATGAGAACAATGTTGCATCCTATCGGGTGTATCGAAGGATCAATGATAGTGATATGATGCTATATCGCACTGTGAAAGAGAAGCAGTTCTTTGATGTAGGAATGAATCCGGGTATAAAATATACCTATAGTATTATGGCTGTGTTCAAGGACGGCAGTCAATCGAAGATGAGTAAGGATATAGAGATTGTTTTTTGAGGAATTGAATGATACGATATGAGAGTTAAAATTTACTTTGCCTTCGCGTTCTGGTTAATGAGTATAGCATTATATGCACAAAACACTTCCTATTATGTAAGTATTAAATTTCGTGGACCATCAAGTTTCAATTGTGACTATACTTCCAATACAGGAGCCCGTCTTGTTGGGACAATAAGCTCAAGTGATAACACTAACAGTGCTAGCTTTTCGGTTTCGATCACCAATGAGGTAAGAGTAAATTTGCCAGGTGCATTGAATGGTTATAAGTTAAACGCGAGAGTTGAAACATACAACTGGAGCACTTTAACATGGAGTACATGTATGAATGTTACCCAGTCGGGGGAAGCAACACTCGGTACCAACCATGAAATCACGGACTATGTAGCTCAATTGAAGCAGACGTATGTTATTGCGGATTTTGATTATTGCTGGACACCTTATGAGAAACAGTCATTTCAGATAACAGGAGGCGGTTATGATGAATATCTCACAATCTATAACATCCGGTATACATCTCCTTCACCGGCTTGGCAGGTTAGTCTGGATGCGCTGGACTGGAAAACACTAACCATGCCACAGGGTAAAGCTGGACCTATACCCGGTACGAAAGCAATAGGGTTTTATTACCAGATAGACAGAGACAGACTCAGAAGTGTATTAGGCTCCAATATTTATGATCGAACGATCTACTTCCGTTCTTCTTATAGCAATGTTTGTTTTTCTACGACTTCCGCTGTGGTGGGCAGTAACCGGATATATGCTTTTCCTCCCGCAGTTGCTGTAGCTTCGCATGAAGATGCCCGATGCAAGGGAGAGTCCACAGGAACCGCCACACTGGATATACAACATCCTGACATTGACAGGTTCGTGATTACGTGTAATAACCTGGATAACCCTGCATATAAATTTCAAATTCCCGAAGTATATAGGGGCAGCTATACTATAACCGGATTACGGGCAGGTAAATGGGAGTTTAAAGTCGAGAATAACAGAACCAAAGCACCCGACGATAATTATAACTGGGGCGCTGCTCCTGCAACGGTTAATGCTCCTATAGGCGAACCCGAGTTACCGCTCATCGCTTCGGTCACATCCAAAAAGTATAACGGCTTTGATGTAAGCTGTACCGGAAGCTCCAACGGAGAGATTACCGGTTCGGCAACCGGGGGTAATGGAAACTATACCTATACGTGGTCGCACGATCCCAGTATCACAAGTACAATGGCATCGGGACTGAAGGCCGGAATATATACTTTTACAGCCACGGACTATAAAGGTTGTACGAATAGCAAATCGCTTACACTCGTGGAACCGACCAAGCTTGCCGCCAGTATAACTTCCACAGGTGGTAAAGGTGCGTATGGAGTGAGTTGTTGGGATAAAAATGATGGAGCTTTACAGGCTTCTGCCAGTGGTGGCGCACCGGGGTATAGCTATACATGGTCAACAAATGCTACGGGAAATATTATATCCTCGCTTCCTGTAAATAGCTATACGGTTACGGTAAAAGATGCTAATAGCTGTACGGCACAGTCATCTATAACATTGACGGCTCCGCCCAAGATAGACTTTGCAATCAACGAACTCAAGTCTCTTATGTGTCCCGGTGATCATATAGCGGTGCTGGAAGCCAAACCGGTAGCATCTACGATCATTGGCACGGCAGACTATAAATGGTCAACCGGAGAAATTATTGCTACTATTGAAGATAAAGGAGCAGGTACCTATTCGGTAACAGTTTCCGATGATCAGGGATGTAGTACTACAAAATCAAAAACGCTTATTGATCCGCCTGCCAATACTGTTTCTATATCGCCTCTGTCTAACTATAACGGGAGCTATATAAAATGTAATGGTGACAGCAACGGTTCACTGGCAGCTCTTGTAAAAGACGAAAACAATAACACGATTACTGCACAGAATTACGCCTGGATAAATGAGAATTCTGTTGTCAGTGAGGGAGCCGCTGCTTCAAGCGTAAACAATTTATCGGAAGGGCAGTATAAGGTGGTGATTACCTATCGCAATCAATGTAAGGCTGAAGCAACGTATTTCCTTTCCGACC
>CBIHOZ010000192.1:0-13272 GCA_966211525.1 uncultured Chitinophaga sp.
GCTTCATTGAAATTGAGTTTATCGGAGACCTGGCTGATGGTAAGATCGGAATAAGCAAAGAAACGTTTTGCCTCGAGAACAATGCGCTCCTGGATGAGATCGCTCAACGTTTTTCCTAACATCTGCTTGCATAAATTATTCAGATACGATGCGGATAAATTCATGAGTGAAGCATATACATGAGGCTGCTTGTGTTCACTGTAATGCTGATCAATAAGTTCGCCCAGCATGCGAAGTTTATAGGTGCTGTTGGACGATGCCACACCGTTACTTCGCTGCGGATAATGATCTGCCAGCTTGAGTAAAATGATATCGAGGTAACTGCGAAAGAGCTGAAGATTCAGCGAGCCGTTTGATGTATAGTCGCGAAGCATTTCGCGAATGATTACATCGATCATCGGTTCAGCATTTTTTTTGAGATGAAGATGTGCATCGGTGTTGAGCGACTGAAAGAATGGAAAGCCAAGCAAATGTTTTTCACTCTTGTCAAGCTGATAAAACTCGGAGGTAAAGAAGAGTATAAAACCATCAGCATCGGCACTGAGCTTCCACGAATGTACCTGTCCCGGAGTCATTAAGAAAAAACTGTTCGGTGCAACCGGGTAGGTAACAAAGTCGATCGTATGCTCACCACTTCCCTGCGTGATATATAGCACCAGGTAAAAATCATGACGGTGCGGTTTACTGATGAACGGATGTTGCTTCAGGTGACCTTTGAGTGTCTCAATGTAAAAAGCATTTTCCTTTGCTTTCTCACTGAATGTATCCAGACAATATACCGGTGTCTCCGTTTTCTGCTGCGAACGCTTTGCCATGAATGCAGGGTTGATCGTTGATGCCGGTCGCTGCCGACTTATACCGGCACGAATATAACCAATGCATCGGTATCGTCCTGCAAATCTTTCGCTATTGCAGCAATGCTATAATTGCTTCGTTCTGTTGCAGTTGTGCATGCTGCAATGCATTCTTACCGGTGTTATCGGTTGATGCTTTATTCGCTCCGGCATTCAACAGGAGTTTAACAATTTCGGCATGACCAAATGTAGCGGCAAAGATAAGTGCCGAAGCCCCGTTGTAATTTACCTGGTTAATATCGGTATGATACTGCATGAGTAAAGCTGCCATATCCGTATAGCCGCGAAAACATATACCCATCAAGGCCGTGTTGCCCATCTTGTCTTGCTTATTCGGATCAGCTTTTGCTTCGAGCAATATCCTGGCGGCCTCTGCCTGGTGATTATATACAGCAATGATCAACGGTGTTGAACCGCGTTGATCGGTAGTGTCAACCGGAGCGCGTTGCTGTATATAGCGTTGCAGCCACAACACATCATTGTTACGCGCGGCTGAAAATATATCCTGGCTTTGTGCTGTAACAGTGGCAAGCAGTATAAAGATTGTAATACGGAAAATCATAGCTGTTAATTCAGAGAAAGATCAAGTTTTGTTAAGGTGATAGTTTTGGATTCAGCGGCTGTCGGTATATATTTATCAACGGCCAGCTCGCGGAGCAGTTGGATCCATACCGGGTTGGTGTTGAGTGAAGGAACAAGATCAAGCGTTCCTCCGTACTGCTGATGAAACATTTCTTTGTACTCTACACCGATCTCAACGGTTGTCTCAAGGCAATCTGCTACAAACGCAGGAGAAAATACCAATATCTTTTTCTTGCCTTGCATTCCGAAGGCATCAATAACATCGTGCGTATAGGGGCCTGTCCACTCCTCGCTTCCCAACCGTGATTGAAAGCTGGTGACGGTACGCGTAACCGGAAGACGCAACGCCCGCGCTATCTTTTGTGTCGTGCGCACGCATTGGGCGCGGTAGCAATATTCAGTAGCGGTAGTGATGTGCTCGCAGTAGTCACACAATGTATTCAGACAAACATGATCCCGTGTCCCTTCATCCAACTGACTTTTTGGGATGCCATGATAGCTAAATATATAGGCATCGTATCCTGCTATAGTTACCTGACTCTCCGCGATGGACGCAAAAGCTTTTGAGAAGAGTGGCGCGTCATAAAATTTGTTAACAAATGTAATCTTTGGAATTACCGCCCAGCGACTGACAACGCGCATAACTTCCTGTACAACGGAACCGCTGGTGGCCGAAGCATATTGCGGGAACAACGGAATTACTTTTATAGAAGAAAATCCTTTGCGTTGAATTTCGGTCAATACTCCTTCAATAGACGGCTGTTGATAACGCATCGCCAGAAACACTTCGTACTCTTCGCCTAATGCCGACTGTAATTTAGCGGCTACTTCCTGCCCGGTGCGAATCAATGGAAATGAATTATCATGCCATATAGCACGATACGCTTTCGCGGATTTATAGGACCGGAATGGGGCAATGACCAGGTTTACCAGCATCCACCGGAAGAGATATGACTTGTTGATCACTCTTCCATCCATCAAAAACTGTCGCAGGTATCGCCTCACATCACCAACGTTTGGCGACAATGGTGAGCCCAGGTTTACCAGCAGTATCCCTTTCTTGTTCATAACATTAGTCATAAAGTATAGTTCAATTGTGAAGCAGCTTGCAGCACGGCCCGTGGCTTGTTCCGTAAGAAAAGCCATTGTCCGAAGATCGTTTTCTCTTCCGCTATAATCTGCCGTGCAGGTGCAACGGCCTGAGCCTGTAATGTATCGTGCAGGTCGCGTTCTTTACCAAGATCATCCAGCGAAAAAAACGTGTAGCCCTCCGGTTGCTTCAAGTCAATACTTCTGTATGTGGTGAGATCGATGAGTACAGGTGCCTGTTCCGGTTGTAATTGAGCATCGGTAATTATACCTTTCATGGATGCACATGATACCACCACATCAAACGCATATAAGTCGCCCTGAAAACGATCAAATGAAATGGTGCCGCAGTGAAAGCGTGTAGCCAGTGCGTTAGCACGTTCGGCGGTGCGGTTCGTAATCGTTACACGATAGCCCTTTGCAATAGCATACTTCATAAAGTCGGCAGCAATCTCACCCGCGCCAATCAACAGGATCGATATATATCCCGCCGGACGCTGAATTACCTTATGAATTTTCTTAAGGGCTATAAAGCTGATCGACCTGGAACCTGTGTGCAGTGCGGTCTCATTGTGAATGCGCTTGTAACTTCTGAATACGGATTGAAACATACGCTCCAGCAATGTGGTAATTCTTCCTGCCTCCATGCTTTCGCGGTATGCACTTTTTACCTGTGCAATGATCTGTTTATCGCCCATCACCATGGAGTGCAGTCCGTTCGCAACTTCCATGCTATAGCGCACGCTTTCATCCGGTGTTGTAATGATTTCAAACAGATCATCCGGTATAGTTGTACCCTTGCGCAGTTGCATCTCCTGAATGAAATCTTTCGGAGAAAACTCAGCACTTGTCTCCAGGTAAAATTCCGTTCGGTTGCAAGTGGAAAGTACTACGCCTCCTTTTAGTCCGGGTATAGTATGCAAATCTCCATACCATTGTTTTCGCTCTTCATCGTTAAACTGAAAGTCAGCGCGTACGTCCAGCGCGGCATGTTTATAGGATAGTGACAGTACAGTGATTGTATTCATCGTGTAGGTAAAGGCCGCCTGCAGGTATATATCTGCAGACAGCCGTGTTGTCAAAGTATATTATCTAAAAAGTTTCTCGACTTCTTCGCGCGTAAGTTTGAGAGATGCGGCCAGGCGTTTGCCATAGTCTGCATCGGCCATATAGAAATGGCCTACCATCTTTCTCACTACATCTTTGTTTTGTACCTGTGCGAGATCACCCGTGAGGTTCTTGATCAGATTGGCCTTGTCTTTCTCCGAGAGACTTCTATAAAATTCCCCCGCTTGTTTAAAGTCATTTGGCTTGCTTATCTTCTGCTGCACACTTGCTGTATTGGTGAATGTACTTTGCGAGTATTTGTACTGACTGTCGTCTGGTAAATTACTGCTCGTTACGGAAGGCTGGTAATTTACATCCGAGTTCTTCTGGCGGTTGCTATAGGCTCCATCCTGGTTGTTGGAGGTTACGGCTACCTTCGGTGCGTTCACCGGTATCTGCTGGAAGTTTACACCTATACGGTGACGTTGCGTATCAAAATATGAAAAGAGACGACCTTGTAAGAGTTTATCTTCCGAAGGTTCTATACCCGGCACCAATGTGCCCGGAGCAAAAGCGGATTGCTCTACTTCGTCAAAGAAATTACCCGGCACACGATTCAACGTCATCTTGCCCACGAGTGTTAACTTAGCCACCTGCTCCGGCCATACTTTGGTGGGGTCAAGCGGATTGAAATCCAGCTTTTCAAATTCAGACGCTTTTAACTGCTGAACATATAATTCCCACGAAGGAAAATTACCTTTCCGGATGTTTTCGTATAGGTCTACCGTTGCGTGCTGGAAATCCTGGGCCTGTACTTTCGCTGCCTCTTCTGACGTCAGCGTGCGCATGCCTTGCAAACTCTTCCAGGTATATTTCACATACGTAACTTCGCCTTTGGCATTTACCCATTTGAAAGCGTGTACGCCGGAGCCATCCATCTCACGATAGTTGGCCGGTATACCGAGGTCAGAGTATACACGGGTCAGCATGTGTGTGCCTTCCGGTACATTCGAGAAGAAATCGAATACCCGGTTCGGATCCTGCTTATTATATATAGGCGATGGTTTAAATGCATGCACCATGTCGGGGAACTTCATCGCATCGCGAATAAAAAACACCGGCAGGTTGTTTCCAACGAGATCGTAGTTACCTTCATCGGTATAGAATTTCGTAGCGAAGCCTCTCGGATCGCGAAGTGTTTCCGGAGAACCATTGCCATGTACCACCGTAGAGAAGCGCACAAATACCGGAGTCTTCTTTCCCTTCTCATTCAGAAAAGATGCACGTGTTACGGTTGAGAAGTTATCGGCTGCAACGAACTCGCCATACGCACCGGCACCACGGGCATGTACAACACGTTCGGGAATACGTTCACGATCAAATGCAGCAAGCTTCTCGATAAGATGAATATCTTCCAGCAGAACCTGACCATTTTGTCCGACAGTCTTCGAGTTTTGATTATCACCAACCGGAGCACCCGTATTGGTTGTTAAATGTTGCTGGGCATTGACGCTCAGCGCCAGCAGTAAGCCTCCTGTTACAAGGAGAATTCTTTTGTTCATAAAATGGCAGATTAAGGATTGTTTTAAAATTATACCGCCTCAAAAGTGGACAATCATACGCCTATAGATCAAAGCGATTTTATTTATCGCACAATAGGCAATCTCTATGGAGAGTGGAAAACGTACCGCAAATGGCGAGAGGAAAGCGGCTGGCGGCTGGTGTATAGCTGCGAGAAAGGCTGCTGGCTACTGGCTGCTGGTTGCAGGACAATTGGTGACGGAGCGTGGCGACTGCTAAATATATAGCTGCGAGCTGCGAGAAAGCGAAAGGAAAGGAAAGGCTGCTGGCTGCTGGTTGCAGGATTGGTTGGCGTTAACAGAGCGTGGTTGTTGCTAAATATATAGCTGCGAGCCATGAGTTGCGAGCTGCGAGAAAAGAAAGGAAAGGTCGCTGGCTGCTGGTAGCAGGATTGGTTGGCGTTAACAGAGCGTGGTTGTTGCTAAATATATATCTGCGAGCCAGGAGTTGTGAGCTGCGAGAAGAAAACGGTTGGTTAGCTAGTTGCCAGTTACTAGCTGTTTATTGATAAGCTATATCTTTTACTTTAAGAGTAGTTATAATTTATGTCTCCTTGTAGTCAGTGACTTGAAGCTTTTTTTCCGTCTCACAGCTCAAAGCTCACAGCTCGCAGCTATATAGCTTGCAGCCAGCAACCTACAGCTAGCAGCCCTTCTATTTCAACGCTTCACTGTGCGTCTGTATAATGTGGGTGATTTCAGCGTGGGTAAAGCCGAGCTTCTCGCCTACCATGGTGATGAGTTCGATTTCGGCTGGGGCGAAGTCGCCATCAACGAGAGCGAGTTCGATCATATCTTCGAGTTGCTTTTCGCGCTCGTGGTTGTTTTGAGGAATGAGAGAACGATACTCATGGCCACGCTCAAGCATGAGGTTGAAACGGTCCAGCGGTATACCGAGTGTGTAAGCTATCTTAAAGAGTGCAACGCGTTCAACTTCTTCAATCTTGCCATCGGCTGTGATGAGCGAAACGAGGTTTCTGAAATGTTCAAGTTTGGTATTGTCAATCATGACCCGTGAGTAATGGTAAAGCAACTAAAGATAAGAGAATTAATCCTCAATCTACAACTTACTGCAGACTATACCGGATACTATTTGCAGCACGATTCGCTTTTGTACGCGCTTCTTCAATGGAGTTGGCCCGTGCCAGGCATACGCCCATGCGCCTCTCGCCTTTCACCTCGGGTTTACCAAAAAGACGAAGCTGCGTATCGGGTTCTGACAATGCCTGTTCAAAACCTGAAAAGGAAACAGAGGAAGAATCGCCCCGCACTAAAATAACCGAGGATGCTGACGGACCAAGTTGTCGGATCACCGGGATCGGCAACCCCAATATAGCGCGTACATGCAATGCAAACTCCGACAAATCCTGCGAGATCATGGTCACCATTCCGGTGTCATGCGGCCGTGGTGAAACTTCACTGAAGTAAACTATATCTCCTTTTACAAAGAATTCCATACCAAATATACCATAGCCCCCGAGTGCGTCCACAACGCTGTGGGCTATACGCTGAGCCTCGGCTAAAGCTTTCTCATTCATGGGATGCGGCTGCCACGACTCCTGGTAGTCGCCATGTTCCTGTCGATGTCCGATCGGATCACAGAAAGACACGCCTTCACGATGACGGATGGTGAGTAACGTGATCTCATAATCAAAATCAATAAATCCTTCGATGATCACCTGGCCGCTTCCACTGCGACTCCCCTCCTGTGCATAACGCCACGCCTTCTCAACATCGGCTTCTGTCTTCACAACACTCTGTCCTTTTCCGGATGAACTCATGATCGGCTTCACCACACACGGATACCCGATCGTCTGGACGGCCTCCTGGAACTCGGTATAGGTGCCCGCAAATTTATAGGGCGATGTTCTTACGTTCAGTTTTTCAGCAGCCAGTGTGCGGATACCTTCGCGATTCATGGTGAGACGCGCAGCTGTTGCTGTCGGGATAACGGTGAATCCTTCGGCTTCCAGTTCAACCAGTGTGGCTGTCGCAATTGCTTCAACTTCCGGAACAATATAGTGTGGCTTCTCTTTCTCGATGACGCTACGCAGTGCAGCACCATCAAGCATTGGTATAGTATATGAACGATGTGCCACCTGCATGGCCGGAGCGTTGTCATAACGATCCACCGCGATCACTTCCACACCGTATCGCTGAAATTCGATAACTACTTCTTTACCAAGCTCTCCCGAGCCAAGAAGCATAACTTTAATAGCAGACGATGTAAACGGGGTGCCGATGGTAACAGGTTTGGCAACTGGTGTGCTCATGGACTTTGTTCAGGATTATACTAAAAGTCCACAATATAGATACAATGCCGCTATATACCCAAACCGGCATTCGCAAGGGAATGGTTTAAAAAATGGACAGAGAAAGTTCATTCTCTGTCCATCTGGGGGATAAAAATTATTTAATCAAATACTTCCGCGTCCATGATTTATGATTGCTCTTCACGTTCAACATATACATGCCTTGTGGCAGTACCGGTACCTGTACTTTTACCGTTTTACTTTTTACATCTGGTGAAGTATATACCAGTACATCTTTACCGTGAATATCTTTCAGTTTTACGGCCAGCGCTCCGGGAGCATTCGCAAACTGTAACGTTATACTTTCGTCATTGCCGCTGGCTGCTGGGTTAGGATATGCATATAGCCCGTCTGGCTCAGTCCATGCTTCCGAAGAGGTTTCAGTTATATATTCGTTTGCCACGCGCGCTCCGGAGCAGCTTGCTTTCAATATCCATGCATCTGTCCAATAAGTGCCAGTGCCGGGCGCGTAAGCCCATGCTGCACCGTTACACCATCCTGTATACGGGAATGGTTTACATTCATATTGACTACCTGCATTCTTCACGATACTTCCGGCAACATAGCCACCATTCTCAACGTACTGCGGAGTGGACGCACAGTTATTACCACCCGTTGTTACCGTAATATTAACCACTGCCGATGTACCAATAGCCCCACCGTTGTCTATAGCTTTTGCGGTGAGTGCATACGAGCCGGCAGCAACGTTTGTCCAGCTAATGGAATACGGTGATGATGTATCTTCACCAAGCTTGGTTGCTCCCTGGTAAAACTCAACTTTGGCTATACTTCCATTGGAGTCTGATGCATTCGCGGTAATGGTTACGGCAGCAGGTGCTGTATAGGATGCATTGGCAGCCGGAGAAGTTATACTGGCCGATGGTGTTGCATTGCCTACGGTAATACTCACAGCTGCGGAAGTTCCTGTAGCGCCCGCATTATCTGTTGCACGGGTTGTTAAACTATAGCTGCCGGAAGATACATTGTTCCAGCTATAGGAATATGGCGATGAAGTATCTTCTCCGAGCTTGGTTGTTCCCTGGTAGAACTCAACCTTTGTTACCGTTCCATCATTATCTGTAGCGGTTGCCTGAATGGTAATGTTTGATCCACTCGCAAATGTAGCATTGTTTACCGGTGAAGTAATGGCCGTTGCCGGTGATGCATTCCCTACGGTAATATTCACTGCTGCGGATGTTGTGGTTGCGTTGAGGTTGTCGGTTGCTTTTGCAGTCAAGATATAGCTTCCGGCAGAAACACTATTCCACGTATAGCTATAGGGTGTTGATGTATCTTCGCCTAGCTTGGTACTGCCCTGGAAGAATTCAACCTTCGTCACCGAACCATTATCGGAAGCGGTTGCTGTTATCGTAATTTTTGCTCCGGGAGTATATATAGCATTGTTTGCCGGACTCGTAATGCTTACTGCCGGCGATGGATTCACAATCGTACCGGCTGCGTCATTAATTGCTTTTAGTAAACTGCTGCTGCTCGTATAGGCAACGTCTCCGGTAAGCTCCCAGATTATGACACCCTGGTGTCCAAAGCGCTTGGTATACTTTATTTTCTCTCCGGCACCTTTCGGTGTCTCATAGTATAATTTCTTGTTATTCGCATTGATATAGCCTCCGAGCTGGCGTGTATCCAGCGGATCGTATGTTGTGGCAGCATTCGGAAACTCCGCTATGATTTCTTTCCACTTCGGAGCAACAAAGCCATTGCCGTTATTGGGTTTGCGTGTAGCCAGATCGTAGCCGTAGAACGGAACACCGATACAGAGCTTTGCCTTCGGTACATTAAATCCGCCATCGTGATTCCAGGCAGCCGGAGCCATGCCCATCCAATACTCCAATGCATCTTCAGCAGAATATATAGGGTTGTCAGCCGTTTGTCCCTGGTATGTTCCGGGTGGAACTTTATAGAGCGCAGCATGTGGTCCTATAGGCGATGTATTCCACGAGCCGGTAAAGTCATACGTCATCAGGCCAAGCCAGTCCAGGTGTTGTGCCAATGCATCGTCATAATTATTACCATAGTATGATGTTGCAAATACAGCAGCCGAGAGAAGTTTACCCGGCATTTTCTGGCGAAGCTTCTGCGCAAGTTTTGTCAATCCTATAGCAGCAGGATGTGGCCCCTGATCCGGACCGCCCCACTTATCTCCACGCACGCGACCACCTTGTTCTGTTGTACCAGCGATCGCAGCATCAGGCCACCAGCATTCCAGGTCAAGGTCAACACCATCTATACCTTTGGTGTTTACATAGTTCGTAATGAAATTTGCCATCTCCTCCAACTTCGCATCGTTGTTATAGTACTGCGTGAGCAGCCAGAGAAAAGCAAAGTCAGTAGCGCCCCCTATAGCAACGGATACGGTAACACCTTTTGCATGCGCGCGGCTTAACACGCCATTATCAAAGAGTATAGAATCAACTTTACGATTGTGAAATTCGCCCCAGGCTATAGATGCAAAGTTGGCGCTGTTATAGTTGTTATTGTTCTGCTTAAAGAGGTTGAAGGCTATATTGATGTGATTAACGGTTCCCGGATCGAACGTTGTAAAATTGAAATCAGGAACCCAGTACGGTAAATATCCGATGATGCGTTGCGGACCGCTGTAATCCGGACCAATACCACCGTCACCACATTTACTCACCAGCACCCAATCACCATTGGTACCCGGCTCTGCATTGGTGTACCAGTTGGCGCGGTAATTCGCGTTCTTGTGTGATACTTGTGTTCCTCCAGCGTGTCCACCGGTTGTACTTGGTGTCCATGGAGTCCAGCAGGCAGGAAAGGTATATTGGGCTGATGTACTGAAGGCAATGAGTACACAGCCTATAAGAATCAATAGTTTTACTTTCATGAATTAAGAGTAATTATAGTCTCAAGTTCAGGTATATATAGTATAGAAAGAGAAAAAGGGCTGCTTCCCTCCTTCTCATGTTCTGGTTATTGAACCAGGTATTTGCGTATCCATGATTTATGGTTGCTTTGGATGCGAACCAGGTAGAGTCCTTTGGCAAGGGATGGCACTTCTACCGAGAGAGATGTATCTTTCACATCGCTATAGGACCGTGACAACACTTCGATACCGTTGGTGTTTTGTAGTTTTAAATTTACCGTTCCCGGACTTTGCTCGAACAACAGTGTAATGGTTTTGGCGCGACCGTTCTCAACGGGATTCGGATATAGTGTTACGCCTTTCGCTGCTGTCTCAAATTCGGTTTCGTCCAATGCTACGCGTGCACTGCCAGAGCAACTTCCTTTGAGTATCCACGCGTCCTGCCAGTATGTTCCTGTACCCGGTGCATACGCCCATGCTGCACCGTTGCACCAGCCGGAATAGGGATAAGGCTTACATTCATACTGACTGCCCTGGTTCTGTACAATACTTCCGGCAGCATAACCGCCATTCTCTACATACTGCGCTATACCGGAACAATTACCGGATGAACCATTGATCGTAATGGATACGTTGGATGATGTGGCCGTTGCTCCCTGGTTATCGGTAGCGCGTGCCGTTAATATATAGTTACCCGCTCCTGCGTTGTTCCAGGTATAGCTATAGGGCGATGATGTATCTTCACCAAGCTTCGTGTTGCCCTGAAAGAATTCAACTTTAGCAACCGAACCGTTGTCAGACGCAGTGGCCTGTAGGGTTACCGTTGCAGGCGCTGTATAGGTTGCTCCGTTAGCCGGTGCGGTGAGACTTACGCTCGGCGGCGGATTAGTAGTAGAAGAACTGAACGTAACTTTGTTGATATTGAAATCACCGGCATCCATAACGATGCGCAATACCTTTTGTCCTGTGGTAAGCGATGGTGTTGTAGCGGTTACGGTTTGCCACGTTTGCCACGCTCCGGTATTCGGTACTGTAAGTGTACCGGATATATTTGCACCGTCTAACTCCAGGTGAAAAGTTTTTCCTGCCGCTGTAGCTGCTACGCGTGCCTGTATAGTCTGTACGCCTGCTGTGGTAACGTTCACCGTATACTCCAGCCACTCGCCTGCCTGGATCCATCCTATATTTTGTCCACCGCCTGTGTCCGTAGTTGCTTCGATATCTACATTATCCGAGCGCAGTGCTCCGCCTGAGTTACCGGAAGAAAGATCGTGATACGCTACACCTTCACCACCATTATCATAGTGTTCGGCTTCAATGGTACCCGGTATATTTCGCACGGTACCGCCATAGGGAGATTGCGTTGACGAACCGGAACGTTCATCGACTACCTGTTTGATTGCTGACAACAGTGAATTACCACCGGTGGCGTCCTGTGACAATTCCCAGATCATAACGCCTCCTATATTTCGGTCAAAGGCAAGATTTGTTTTTTGTTTGATGGTATTGATACCGTTGTAATAATCTCCGTTATGCGTATCGAGATTTGGATTCGCGCCTTCCGAAACCAGTTGTCGGAAGGACTTCCACGAGGGTCGTGCATAGAATGGGAGACCAAGCACTGTCTTTGAAGCCGGCAAGCCGCGATTCGCCCAGTAATCAAGTGACGACACAGCATAGCTATACGGAGAGTGATCCGCACCACTGCCACCGTCATATACCATGATGTTCAGAAAGTCTACAGCATTGAACACAGCATTTTGTATACCCCCGGCATAATAACCTTGTGCTGATACCGCGGCCGTTAAGAATTTACCTTGTGAATGGAGCGCATTTCCGAGTTGCGTCATCAACGTTGTAAAATTAGCAGGGTCTTGTCCATCGATCGGATACTCCCAATCGAGATCAACACCGTCCAGTTGATAGGTCTGGCATAATGAAAGTAAATTGTTGACAAAGGCGGTACGGTAACTTGCATTAGCAGCCATGCTTTGGAAATCTGCGTTGTTCAAATCGCTCCACCCGCCTACGGCTATACCAACCTTCACACCATTGGCGTGTGCCAGCGATACTATACTTTGAAGTTTTGATGGATTGTCGATGGCGGTTAGCCCTCCCGTTGTAGTGGGACGAATGAACGCGTAGTTGATGTGCGTTACTTTGTTATACTGAATGTCGGATGCCGTACCGGACCACGAAGGCATATACCCGACAACTTTAAAATTCTGCGCCTGCAGCCGCAATGCCGGGAGCAGGTATAGGCAGAGCAGTATTACGAGCAAGACGTTCTTCCTGCCGGATACCATTCGTACATGAATCGTAAAATGTTTCATAGTGGATTTGTTTAGGGTTAAAATGCACAACACACACTATCGTTGCGTGCGCTGCGTCCACTATAAATGTTGCTATTCAGGAATGAGAATGGAAAATTAATTATTGAATGGCAGCAGTGAGTTATTGAATGGTAACGGTGATGCAACACATAAATACGCAAACAAACTATAGATTCAGAAGGAGCCAGATGCGTCCACCTGACTCCTGGTTGAGCGAAAGAAATATTCTTCCACCAGCCAACTTTTAATCCAAGCTATATTTGAATAGTGTACTGTGTTCCGTGTTCAGGTTATCGTTTTGGAAACGCTTAACCTGTCTGCAACTTCTTCTTTTCTCCGTCTCGACACCGGTATTGTGCTGCTGTCTTTCAATACCAGGTTTCCATCGTTCCTGAATTTCAAAACATAATCCAGGTTTACCAGGTGAGAACGATGTACGCGTATAAAATTTTCATGCACAGAAAGTATATCTTCATACTCTTTCAGTGTTTTGGAAGAAAGGAAGGTTTTGTTTTCGGTAAGTATAAACCGGGTATAGTTCAGGTCTGCTTCACAACGTATAATTTTATCAACTCCAAGAAATACCACGCCATCGTAGGTAGTTATGGCGAGGTTCTTCTCTTTACCGGC
>CBIHOZ010000193.1:0-13179 GCA_966211525.1 uncultured Chitinophaga sp.
TTGATTCTCTCAGAGAGTGGGGAGAGAAGCATCGTAAAGAAATAATGAGTAAATAAACCGATGTGTTTAGAGTATATTTTGATCACGGAAGTTTCCAAAGTAACGGTTTACCAACGGTAAAAATATAAGTAACGCTCTTCTTCCCTCATACATGACTTTGGAGCAATTTATAGAAGGTGATGAGGCAAGCGGAATCGTAAAATTTGATGAAAAATCACCGTCCTTCCTATTGCCTAAATGCTTACTAGTACATAGCTATATAAAAGCGTAAGAGGCTAACTATACACGAAACGGATAACTTATACCGATTAAAGGATAACGGCTAACAAAAAAACAAGCCCTGCATTTTCACACAAGGCCTGCAAACAAACAAAGAATATAGATCGCCTGGCTATTTCTTCAGTGACTGATGAAGCCATTCGCCAGCCGAGGTTAAATCAGAAAAAACTTTTTGAATTACTCCATTTTCAGGAGCTTTATAGTCGTCATCAAAAACATGTGAAGCCATTCGCACTATTTCATCGTCCGGTAGTACCAGCGCGATATACCGGATGCCGGCTGCCGCTGCTCGCGGAGCCCAATCTTCTGCAATCCACTTTACATCTTCATCGGGCATGGCCACTAAAAATCTGGTGTTGGCCAGCCAGCCTATTTCACCGTGCAGTTTCTTCTTTTCAGTCAGCAGCTCTAATCCTTTGTTCATGTGTTGCCTGAACTCATCGTGGTATAAAAATTCTCCAACCGTATCAATCAGGCAGGGAATAGCAGGATCGTAATCGATTGTACACTTATTCCTCGTTGTATATAGATTTGTTTTCATTTATTGATAACCTATTAAAGTTGTTCAAAACTATCGTGTAGAAACGCTTCATAAACTTGAAAGAGTGGTTAAAAAGCATATTCGATTTTCTACCGAAATCAGCCAGTGTAAGTAATACGGCCGAAATTGCCAGATATTTTTAATTAAAGAAGTGAACTTATAACGGGTTAGCTCAACCTTGTCAGTAAAAATACCGATGCTACTGTAGGTATTCACCTTGTTTCTTTCATGTTTTAATTGCCATAGTTTTGAAGAAAAATCCTGGCATCAATGACGAAACATGGGTTATTGAAAATTGGACACTGGCAAGGAGCCACGGTCAACAGCGGGTATATATATCTTACCTGATGAAGATCAAATGCGTAGTCTGATATTTACCGGCTTATTTCTTTTATACTGTTTTACTGTGCGCGGGCAACAACCGTTCACACAACACTACCCTATCGAGGTTTATCAAGGTGCCAGTCAGAACTGGGCCATCCGTCAAGACAAATTTGGTACTATATATGTCGCCAACACGGAGGGACTACTTCGATATGATGGCGATAAATGGAATCTTATTTCGTTCCCGAGCAAAAAAGGGATTAACTCTATGGACACGGATTCAGTCGGAAATATATATACCTGCTCCGACCATGATATGGGTTATTTTCAAAAGGATTCCAATGGCAGGTATAAATATATTTCTTTATTGAACAACTTTCCGGACTCCTGTAAATATGACCCCGGAAGTCACCTGGTGAGAGTTTTCGGCAACGAGGTTTTCTTTATGGGCGAAGAACACCTGTATATATATAGGGGCAGCGCTCTCAGGGTGTTGCGTATCAACGGCAAAGGTCTGATCAAAAACAAAAACAGTCTGTTCATAAGAAAAGGAGAAGGACTATATAAGTATAAAAACGGAAAATTTGAAACGAAACCCTATTTCAGAGAAATAGCAGGAATGAAGTATAAATGGATTACCGACTACAATCACGAGAGTTACTTAATACTGGACGATAAGAACCAGGTATGGATTGTTAGCGAAAAGAATCCGGATCAGTGGAACGTTCTCTCACACGAGCTCAACCGGCAATTAAAGAATGTTGATATCGTGACCATGACTTGCCTCGACAATGGCAACATTGCTATTCATACCACCAAGGGAATTGATTTTTATAATAAAGAGGGGAAGCTATATTATAATATTATAAAAGATAATCTCATTCGCTGGGGTTCACTCTTTGAAGACCGGCAACATAACCTTTGGGCCAATGCAGACTCCGACATTATTAACATTATATCCAGCTCACCCCTGTCGTATTTCGATTCTAAAAATGGATTGAAGAATTATATTGTTGCGCTGGGCAGGCAAGGCAACCACCACTATATAGGAACCGATAATGGTATACTATACCAGGAAGACCGAAATACTTTTGTGATGCTTCCCGGAACAGAAGGCACTACCTGGAGCTTTTGCAATGCCCACAATAAGCTCTATGCACTTCATGATTCCGGTGTACTGGAACTGCAAGGAAAAAAAGTTATCCAACTAACGCGGGACGAATATCTGCTGTCCATGTGTGCACTACGAAATTATACGGACCGCATGATCGTTGGCACTAGCTATTCCGGCATGGGACTGTTACAAAAGAAAGACAATACCTGGAGTACAAAAAAGATCAAGGGGTTTGAGCAAGAAACGCGTTATATACAGGAAGACGAAGAAGGATATCTATGGGTCAGTCACAATACCAACGGCATTTGGAAACTGCGATTGAATAAGCAAATGGATTCAGTTATCGCTCAAACGTTCTATGATACTGCCAGGGGACTACCCGCCAACTATAACAACAGGCTTTACCGCTTAAACGGAAAATCTGTAGTTGCCACAACGGCGGGTATATATAGTTATAATGCAAGTCGTGATCGGTTTGAACCGGAGGATAAATACAGGAAAGCACTTGGCAACGCCTTCTGCATTTATACCCTGATGGAAACCGCAGCGGGAGATATATACTTCTGGGGTGCCAGAGCCAAAGAAAAAGAAATGGCCGGAGTTCTGAAAAAACAACCGGACGGCAATTTCAAACTCTTACTAACTCCGTTCAACAAGATTGCGGTACCGTTCCGGAATTTACGGGTGGATGTAGACGCTCCCATGCTTGTTACAAACGCAGGAGAAATATGGATTGGCAATAATCAGAAAATTTTCAGTTACAATCCGAACCAGCTTGTCTTCTACAACGATCCTATAGAATTGTCTATTCAGAAAGTCTGGTGCAGAGATTCATTGCTATACCATGACATCGCCAAAGACTCACTCTACACGTTACCCTATACGTTGAACAACCTGAGGTTCGAATTTTTATGTTCCTTTATTGAAGACAACGAAAAAAATCTATACCAGTACAAATTGAAAGGATTTGAAAATAAATGGTCGGACTGGACACAAAGCAAAGAAGCATTCTTCACTAATTTACCGGAAGGGAATTATACGCTTTATGTACGAGCCAAAAATATTTACGATGCAGTCAGTGCTCCGGCTTCGTTCTCCTTTCGCATTACGCCTCCGTGGTATAGAACTGCAGTTGCTTATAGTATATACTTTGTTACATCTATCTTTCTGCTTTACCTGGTAACGCAACTTAATATCAGACGGGTAAAGAGACGGCAGATATACCTCGAGGGTATCGTAAAAGAAAAGACAAAGGAACTGATCGATGTTAATGAAGAGCTTCTTACGCAGAGTAATTTGCTATCCGAGAGAAATCAGCAGCTTCAAAAAGCTCATACCACTATTGAAAGTCAAAACAAAGAGATAAAACACCGAAACGAAACGCTTGAGGATGAAGTGGACAAGCGTACCAAAGAACTGGTAAAATACAATCAGCAACTCGAACAATTTGCGTTTGTTACAGCTCACAACCTGCGCGGACCTGTTGCGCGTATCCTAGGACTTGGCACTGTGTTACGAATGATCGATAACGTTCCGGACGAAGTAAAAACTATAAATGACAAACTGGTTTTTACCGCGCATGAGATTGATTCCGTTATACGGGATCTGAACCAGATCCTGCATATCAAAAATGTACCAAGCCACCTCGAGCAACTCGACCTTGAGACGGAGATCAACAAAGTAATTGGCAGCCTGGAAAAAGATATCAACAATGCAAACGCAATCATCCGAACTGATTTTTCAGAAGTGCAGTCTATCGTTACTTCCCAGGCTTATCTTTATAGTATTATATATCACTTACTAAGCAACGCCATTAAATTCCGACATCCGGATAGAGTGCCACGGATTACTATATCGGCTATAACCAAAGAGGGCTATATTGGTTTATCGGTTTCCGATAATGGTTTGGGAATTAACCTGGAGAAGAGTAAAGACAAACTCTTTACGCTCTATAGCAGATTTCACCTGCATGTTGAAGGCAAAGGATTAGGACTATACCTCGTCAAAACACAGATTGCTGCATTAGGCGGAAGCATAGAAGTGAAAAGTACAGTGGGTGGCGGCACAACGTTCAAAGTATTTTTTAAGGAGATGCAAGGTCGTTAATATATACTTCTATATAACGAATTTTTCACTTCGCAACCTCCATCATCTTCGTCTCTGGTACTGCGGAATAGCCTGGTTTCAATCCTCCAAAATCTATTGTAATGCGATCGATAATAATCCCCGGGTCCAGCGCTGTAATCGTGAGCGTATGTTTACCTGTTTCCCGAAGTGCATACTTCGCAGAACTAATCGCGGTGTTACTTAATACGTTTTGCTTCCAGGTTTCACTTCGGTCAAATGTGCGATAATCCATAACCTGAGGCTCTGCTCCGTCTATGACAACTGCTATACGCATCTGATGGTTTGCGTTCAGCGCATGTGTTGGAAGACAATATACTTTTACCTCAGCATCTCCCTGCGAGAAATGATAAAAATCATATTTCAACGATGCATGTGTTGTTGCAGGCTTATCTGAAAATGTATCTCGTGGCGTTAACATCATAGCTTTGCCGGTATAGCCTAGACCGTCTATGGACCGCCACTCAGCATCCGATGTATTAACTATACCGGTATAATTTGCAGCGAACAAAGAGATATACTTGTTCTCTTCAACAAATCCACTGAATCCGTCAGGCGCTTGTGTATATACCTGTACGGGAACCGACAGTTGTCTCGCTCCTGCTTTAATGGTGATGGTTCCTTTCACCAATTTTTCATTGGGCAGATGTTCATGATCAATGCTTACCCATATCCGTTCTTCTTTCTTACCAACAGATGATGTTAATGTACCTGAGGTTTTCGTCAAACGAATCCACGGCTGAGATACAGTAGCTTGCCAATTGACAGACTCCGGACCGGTGAGAAATATATCGATAAAGTATGAACGGTTGTTCCAGCTATAAAAAACAGGAAGCCGGTTGCCATATTGATGAGACACCGGCTGTTCATCGGCATCTCCCTCCGCACATATACCCCAGCCATTTCCACTTCCCTCCCACGCTGGCGTCATTGGACAATCAAATACTGGCAGATCACGTGGTTCCATCGACATCATGTTGTTCCATTTTCCGTTGGCAAGTTTTGTATTATAGTAAGCCGTTTCGGTTACTATACTATCAAATGCCTCTCGCACAGCTGCTGCAAAATCATTCGCGCTGGTCCGGTGCTGCCGGGCATAGTAGTATGCTTTCTCATTCAACAGAAACTTTTCATTTATAAGTTGTGCACAGCGTACGGGGTAGTAAACCAGCTCGTAGAATGCATCGCGTTTTTCACGATCAATTTTCTGACGAATACTATTTACCTGTTTATGGAGTGTATTATACTCATCCAATCTTTTCTGAGCTTCGTCATTGTAATAGAAGTGGTTATACGCTGTAAAGTGCGTGATGGTATTTGGCTCCGTCTGACTCCATCCCATGAACTCCGGTCTTCTTTCAAATGCAAGGTTATAATATTGCCAGGTAACATCTGCTAGTTCGCGTGCGGATGACGATCCGAAAATATCACGCATCCATTTTTCGAGATGTACTTTCACATACGCTGATGACAAAAATGGTTTCATATCATAAGCCATATCGAGAAACAGGTTCATGCTATATTCCAGCGGCTTGATGTCTCCTACATTTACCACCCACATCCTGTTATTACGAGTAGTGTAGGCTTTGTTCATCTCTTCCCACAGTAACATCGGGTGCGTACTGCTTAACCACAGATAATCATGCGGACGTCCCCAATACGAAAGGTGATAATATATACCCGCCCCTCCGGAACGCTTCTGTTCGGCATCGTTGCTTAGTCGCTGGATATACCCGTAGTTATCATCAGGCCAGACAATGGTAATGTCATTCGGCAATTCAAGACCTTTATCATATACATTCAGCACTTCCTTATACGGTATAAATGCCTGCGGAATACGGGTTATGTCCGATGCTATCAAGGTCTTAATGATTTCACGTTGATCCGTAAAGATTTTTTCAAGCACCGCTATCTTCTCATGTATATCGGAACTTCCCTCCATACCTGAATCATGTATACCACGCATGCCTACGGTATAGATATTTTCATAATGCTTACTTTCTTCCGCACGCTGTTTCCAGTATGTATAGATTGTCTCGCGATTGGTAAAGTAATTATACTCGCCCATTTTACTTTCGTCCCATTCGTCTACATTGTTACGCAGCATAGGTTCTGCGTGGGAACTTCCAACAACTATACCGTATAGATCAGCCACTTTCCTATTCTCCGGGTAATGATAGAATGCTTTTGTACAAGGATGCATGGCCGGCCAGATCAGGTTGGCTTTTAAGCGGAGTAAAAGCTCGAAAATTTTCGCGTAGGTCTTCGGACCAATATCACCTGTCTCCGGCTCGAATGTTTTAGCAGCCCAGGGTTGCAATCCCCAATCTTCATCGTTTAGAAATATACCTCTATATTTCACCGATGGCGGATTCGAAACAAAGTTGATGAAAGGAATTGAAAGTTTACTCTTTCGCTGCGGAGTAACGTCAGCCCACCAATACCACGGCGATATACCAATTCGTTCAGCGATATCGAAAACACCATAGGCTGTCCCTCTCCGGTCGCTGCCACAAATCACTAACGCGTTGGATATTGTTGAAAGCGGCTTCCTGATGGTTTGGATCTGATACGTTTCCCATTTGTCCGCCAGAGCAGATGTATTTATATACTTCGTTATAGCGGGATTTTGAATAAGCCTGGATGAATCACGACTTCCGATGATGATAACGTTTCCCTTTAGTCCCGCCAGGTCGCGTTGTATTACAGGTCTATGGCCAGTAATTCTTTCTATATCGCGCGCCAGTAGTCGTGCAGCGAGTCTTACGGTAGCGTAATCAGCTGTATCACAAAGTATAGTTACCGTGGTTGACTTATCATGAATAACAAATTCACGCGACTGACTATACATGGAGAGCCAGGAGAACCATAGTATTAAAATAGCAACGGGTTTCATAAGCGATAAAGTTCGAACAGGATTGAAGATCGCAATTATAGAGGAGATTGGTGTCCTGTACCGTCATTCAGGAAGGAGAAGTAAGGAGTAAGAAGTAAGGAGTAAGAAGATTGGTGTGTGAGATTATATATACCCTTGCGTTACAACTTGCTGACTATACGCGGTTGGGGTCCGTGGTAGTTGTGAGATCTCATGGACGGCAAAATAAAAAACCTCGAACATATACTATATCCGAGGTTTTTCGAGGTCTCGAGCGGATTCGAACCGCTGTAGGAGCTTTTGCAGAGCTCAGCCTAGCCACTCGGCCACGAGACCATTAAAGTTTGTCAGTATCGGGTTATATCCGCTTCCCAACAAAGCACAAAAGTATAAAAATCAACTGTGATTGCAACGGTGAGAAAAGAAAAGGTGACTGAAATTTCAGTCACCTTACTATTTCTATAAGTCTAAAGGTTATTCACCTTTGTTTTCGCCACCAGACATTTTCTCTTTCAGCGCGCTTAACGCTTCAAGATCGCCCAATGTAGACTTCTCATTCTGCTGGTTGATAGACTGGATCGATGCACCTTTTGACGGAGCTTTCTTACCACCTTTAGCACCGGCTGCAGGTTTCTCTTCTTCTGCTGACCAGATTGATTTGTGTGAAAGAACGATTCTTCTGTCTTCTTTAGAGAACTCAAGTACTTTGAAGTCAAGTGATTCACCAACTTCTGCTTTTGAGTTATCTTCTTTCGCCAGGTTCTTCGCTGCTACGAAGCCTTCGATACCGTATGGTAATTCAAGTACTGCACCTTTATCGTTTTTGCTGATGATGGTAGCTTTGTGTACTGAACCGATTGTAAATACAGTCTCGAAAGTATCCCAAGGGTTTTCCTCGAGGTGCTTGTGGCTCAATGCAAGTCTGCGGTTAGCAGCGTCAAGTTCAAGAACTTGTACTTCCATTGATTCACCAACCTTCACAAACTCAGAAGGATGTTTAATCTTCTTCGTCCAGCTAAGGTCTGATACGTGCACAAGGCCATCGATACCTTCTTCAAGCTCGATGAAGAGACCGAAGTTAGTAAGGTTACGAACGATACCTTTATGTTTCGTACCAACAGCATATTTAGTAAGAACATCCTGACGTGTCCAAGGATCTTCCGTAAGTTGTTTGATACCGAGTGACATCTTGCGCTCATCGCGATCAAGTGTTAACACTACAGCCTCAACTTCGTCACCAACTTTCATGAAGTCCTGAGGATTGCGCAGGTGTTGTGACCAGCTCATTTCACTTACGTGGATCAAGCCTTCAACACCAGGTTGCAATTCAAGGAATGCACCGTAGTCAGCTACGTTAACAATCTTACCTTTTACTTTAGAGCCTACCTGGATATCAGCAGCAAGCGCATCCCAAGGATGAGCTGTAAGTTGCTTCATACCCAATGAAATTCTCTTCTTGTCTTCATCGAAGTCAAGCACAACAACTTTAACAGTCTGATCAAGCTTGAGCACTTCTTCCGGATGGTTGATGCGTCCCCAGCTGATGTCTGTGATGTGAAGTAATCCGTCAACTCCACCAAGATCGATGAACACACCGAAGTTTGTCATGTTCTTGATAACACCTTCCAATACCTGACCTTTCTCAAGGTTAGTAAGGATAGCTGCTTTCTGTTGCTCGAGATCTTTCTCGATAAGTACTTTGTGCGATACAACTACGTTGTCGTTGGTATAGTTGATCTTCACAACTTTCACTTCGATATTCTTATTTACATAGATATCGAAATCGCGGATCGGTTTAACATCGATCTGTGAACCTGGCAAGAATGCCTCGATTCCAAATACATCCACGATAAGACCACCTTTTGTTCTGCGTTTAACAAAACCTTCGATAACCTCATCTTTATCCAATGCATTTTGTACGTATTCCCAACCTTTAACAAGTTTCGCTTTTCTGCGGCTGAGTACGAGCTGACCCATTGCGTCTTCACGCTCTTCGATGAAAAGGTCAACAACATCTCCGATCTTGAGGTTAGTCATCTCTTTGAATTCAGCCAATGGCACAAGACCATCAGACTTGAAACCAATGTTCAGGATAACATCGCGGTCGTTGATACCTACTACGGTACCTTTTACCACTTCACCACTGTTTACAGAGGTAACAGTGCCGGAGTACATTTTCTCCATCTCGGCACGTTTATCCTTTGAGTATCCTTCTCCAAAACCTTTAGAGGCGAATGCTTCAAAGTCGAACTGACCAGGGATCTGTTTTTCGTACTTCGCTTTTTTCAATTCTGAAACCGGAATGGCTTCTGTAGAGATTTCTTCTTTCTGAAGATTTTTGATTTCAGCCAACGGATCATCTTCGTCAACATCGATCTTTTTTGCTTTTGAAGCACCTTTCACAGGTTCCTTCGTGTCGGCAGGTTTTCTGGGTCTTTCACCAGGTTTTTGTGTTTTTGCCATGTAAACGCCCTTGTATACATGTAGCTAACCGGGCTGAGTCGCTACAAATTTGTTTTTAGATCACTCTTCAAACTATGAAGAGGCCTGTTCAACCGAACAGGGGTGCAAAGATACAAATTTATATGCAGGTGTAAATCACTCCCTGCCAATGTTTTCAGAAAACAAAAAAGCCCTCCTGTAAACAGGAAGGGCCTTTTAGGGGGTTGGGTCAAAAAATCTTTAAGGAATATCTTCAAACTTCAGTGTTCCTATCGCATAGTTGATCAACAAGCGTTGAAACATCAGCGTAAATTTCGAGCTCTGGAAATCTCCCTGTGCTTTCACATACGCCTGGTTCGAAATGGTAAGCTGTGCTATATCTGAAATGCCGAGATCATAACGTTCCTTTTCTACTTTGTACGATAATTCCGCAGCACGCAACTGCGCATCCGAAGCTTCGTATGCTGCCTTGGCGTCATTAAAATTCTGGAAAGCATTTAACACATCCGTCTTTACAACGATCTCTGTATTCTTGGATGCTATCTTGGCATTCTCGTACGTAACTCTGGTTTGTGCTGCCTGTGCTCTATAGCGTAAGCCGTTATAGATCGGTATTGTTATACTTAAACCATAGCTAAGCTGAGTGTTGTCTTTCGTAAACTGATCGTTGAACGAGCGATTCTCATCTCCACCTCCATATACATAGTTATAGCGTGAGCCATACGATGCGCCTGCATACAGACTTGGCATATATCTTCCTTTCATAGCGGAGTATCCGAAGTGTGCTGCTTTCTGATTGAATTCAGCTTGTTTCAGATCGCTTCTGCGATCAACCGCGGTAGCATACATTTCATTCAGCGATAAGCTGTCGATCATCACACTGTTCATGTCCCAATCAACATCCGAGATTTCAAATGTTATAGGATCGAGTTGCAGTGTTACCGCCAGTTTCGCTTTATCATTTTTATAGGTATTGCGTGAACGTACCAAAGTAAGTTCAGCATTTTTTAATTGATATTGCTGGTTATATAGATCTGCTTCTGCTTTGCTGCCGAGTTCAACCTGCGCTTTGATCTGGTCGTACTGTATGCGTTGTGTGCGAACGTTCTCTTCGTTGATGTGTACCAGTTGCTGATCCAGCATACACAAAAGATACTGATTCGAAATATCGCGGATCACATCCTGTGTAGATCGGTTTACCTGGTGAAGCTGTGCTTCGTTGGCATTGTTTGCCTGGCGATATGAATTGAACTGATATAGTCCGTTAAAGACAGGCATGCTGGCACTGATCGATCCATTCACATAGTCGATCACCCCGTTTACAACTTCACCCCGGTTCTGGTTGAACGAATTACCATCGTTTCGATAAGCACTTCCGTTCGCTTCTATACTCGGACCAAGCTGAAGCAGCGAAGACGTTTTATTGATCTGTGTATACTCGAGCTGATTCTTTTGCTGGTTCAGTGTTACGTTGTTCTCCAAACCAATCTTCACTGCGTCTTTGAAACTCAATGCTGCCGGTGCAGCCGATTGTTGCTGGCTATACCCTGCAACCGCCAACCCGGCAAAAAGCAATGTCAGTAATTCTTTCTTCATGTACTTACGCATTTACCAATACCTTTTCATCTGACACGATGGCACCATCACCAACGCGAACAATGCGTTTGCTATAGCGTGCATTTTCTTCGCTGTGTGTTACCTGTATAATGGTTATACCTTCTTCGTTCAGTTTCTGGAAGATTTCCATGATTTGTTTACCCTGATCGGAGTGCAGGTTACCCGTAGGTTCATCCGCCAGTAATAATTTAGGCTGACCAACAATAGCACGTGCTATACCTACCAGCTGCTGCTGACCTCCGCTGAGTTGCTCGGGGAAAAGGTCTTTCTTCGCTACCATGTTAAAGCGATCGAGCATCTCTGCTACCATACTTTTACGCTGGCTTCCGCTTACGCCTTTATAGAGCAGTGGTGTTTCTATGTTTTCGTATACCGTTAGTTCGTCAATCAGGTGATATGCCTGGAAGATGAAGCCTATATAATTTTTGTGCATGTCAGACTTCTGCTTCTCTTTCATCTTGTGCACAGGCTCATCAAAGAAATAATACTCTCCGGCAGAAGGTTCATCGAGCATACCGATGATGTTCATGAGAGTAGATTTACCGGCACCGCTCGGGCCCATGATGGTTAAGAATTCTCCTTGTTGAACATCGAGGTTTACACCCTTCAGAATAAAAGTGCGCTGGAAACGAGAGTCCACGTACTTGTCGATATCACGTAGTTTAATCATAATTGGTTGTTGAGGCATTGGGATCAGAATTTAGACACGATAGATTTTTTTCAATACGTGTTAAAATACATAATCCTTTCCGAGTCTCCCCTTTGCCAACAATGTGCCAATGGATTTTTAGCGTTTGAATGCCTGAAAATGAAGATTTACTAAGGATGTGCTCGTCCGGTTGTGCAAAACGGTGTCCTAAATCGGACAGAACCGAACATCAGAAAACAATCGGGTACAGAATAACATCCACGCGTCTGTTCATCTGCATACCGGAATACGTTTGATTGCTATAGACCGGATTGTCGAGTCCCCAGTTCTTGATGGTGATCTTGTGCTCGGGTATTTGTTTGTTCAACAACAAGTGCTGCACAGATTCACTTCGCATTTTGGAAAGCCATTCATTGAACTGCTTTCCTCCAATGGGATCGGTGTGACTGATCAGGTGTATCTGGTATTTCTCCAACAGGTTCGGCACGGAATCAAGCCAATGGTATAATTCGGTAACCTGGAATTCATCGATGTCGTAACTGCCTCCGCCAAAGTAAATACTCATCCTGATCTCGTCAGGCGATTCGCTCTGTGCCTGCGTCATGGCAGGCAGTACGACTAGCATTATGATATACCATCGGAGCATAAGTGAAGATAGGGAAAGTTATTGGTTCGTTATGTGTTATCCGTTACACGTTATTCGTTAACCGGACAGCAACCAACAGACAACCGCTAACCTATAACGATTAACGGTTAACTTATAACGGATAACGACTAATGTCTACAAGAGCTTACGCAGATTCTCAATGCGATCGGCCTCGCTTGCCGGTTTATCCTTGCGCCAGCGCTTGATGCGTGGAAAACGTAGTGCTATACCTGACTTGTGTCGTGTTGATTGTGCTATACCTTCAAACGCGATTTCGAATACAAGCTCGGGCTTTACACTGCGCACTGGTCCGAAGCGCTCAATCGTATTTTGTTTTATCCAGCGATCTACTTCACGAATCTCATCATCGGTTAAACCACTATAGGCTTTTGTAAACGGAACAAGTTGTTCACCGTCCCAGGCGGCAAATGTATAGTCGGTATATAGATTGGCTCTGCGGCCAGCACCATGCATGGCGTAGATCATCACGGCATCTACTGTAAACGGATCGATCTTCCATTTCCACCAGTCTCCTCTCCTGCGTCCGTTACGGTATATAGACTCCTTG
>CBIHOZ010000194.1:0-12841 GCA_966211525.1 uncultured Chitinophaga sp.
ACCCGGAGTTGATAAAGCAACAGCAAGTCTGTTCTGTGCGCCCAGCTTCATATAGCCTTGTCCGGCTACAGCAGTGGCCATCGTATGATCAGAACCGATACTTGATACAACCGGATTGCCGATACCGGTCGCGGTGATCTGGTAAGCGCGGAACGAGTTGTTGCCATATTCGTGAGCAATTAACCAGGTGTCGTTACCGGTAATTCTCTCCGTGCTCTTCGTGAAGAGTGTTACGTTTTGTTCAATCAGTCCACCTGTACCATTGTTCAGTTTCAGATCGAACAACGAGTAAGCAAGGCGATAGGTATATGAACCGTATATTTCCTGAGTAGTGAAGATATAGTATAGCGTTTCATCGCCAGGTACAGGTATAATCAGTACCGACTGTGTTGCACTAACGTCTCCGCCTATACCGGTTGCTACTTCTGTAAAGTTACGATCCCATACTTTGTTACCATCGGTAAAGAAAATTACCTGACCGTTGCGATCAGATATAGTTGACGTTCCTTCGGGAGCATCCATTACCGGGTTTGATATAGGGACAGCTGGAGATGAAGGTACATCAAACAGCGGGTTGAAATCTATACCGGCATTCTGACCAAAGTACCAGATGTTGGCGCGCTGATCCTGTATACCGTATTCTTTGATATTCACCCCTGCATAAGTAGAACATCCTCCTACGGTTGCTACCAGATAGTAATAGCCGGCAGAATCAGGTGTTAATGTTGCTGACGTACCGGAACCTGAGTTCATGGCACCTGCGGGACCAAACCATTGCCAGGTAGCACTACCGCTTCCCTGGATCTGGGCCGTTACACTGAACGTGCGACCACAGGACGCAACCGTTTTGTCTTTCGGATATGGAAGTTCACAGCTACACGCTGTTGTATCTTGTACGAGTGTGATCTGTGTATCAAAATCATTAATAGTAATGGTCTGCGTAGTATCTTTTTCTTGTCCGTTGAGGAACGCAGTAAGTTTTACATCGTACGTTCCACCCGCTTCGTAGGTATATACCGGGCTCCAGTCGCTGGATGTAGTGCCATCACCGAAGTCCCAGTTAAGACTGTCGGCATTCGGTGTTACGGTTGGAAAGAAAGACGTAGGAGCATTGGCACAGAAACCTTGTGCTTCGAAATATACCTTCATCTTTATACTGTCGCGTGGTGCGAACTGCGGGAACTGACGTCCGCCAAAGTTACCGGCGAAAGCAGGTGTGCCGTAATTTACTTCACTCGCTACGGTGTCGGTATTGGTCAGGGCTCCTAACAGGAACGATCCGCCAGACTGGTATAAATGATAGATGGTGCTGTCAGGCCCCATCTGCAAGCCATAACTTTCTGTTGGTGGTGTGTTCAGTACTGATACCGGTGATAATGTTGGTGCGGTAAGATCATATTGCAATACATTACCGGCTGCTGCGCCTTCTCCAAATACTGATACATACAAGTATTGTCCGTTGGGACTAAACTCAGAATCGTATATCGCCTGCGTTGTGGCCACACTTACAGCGGAGTTGTTAACACGTGTTCCGGTTAAGGTTGGTAACGTGGCAGGTGCAACGGGGAATGCTATGGTAAGGATCTCAACATCGCGGTCTGCCTCTTTTGGTGAAACGGCAATGCGCTTAGACGAAGCGTTGTAAGCAAGGTTGGCAACGTTCTGCACCAAGCCGATGGCTACGCTACCCTGGTAGGTAACACCGGTAGCGTTGATCTTCACAAAATGGTAGTTGATCGTACCAGTCTGGTGGGTCATCAGCCAAAAGTCATTACCGTTGGTATCTGCTATCATAATCATACCTTCCGATAAATTTGCCGGAAGGCCTGCTATAGTTTGGTTTTTGGAAGTGATAACGAGGTCACCGAGCGGAGGCTGACCGAAGGCAGTGGCATTTCCGATCTGGGTTGAATCATATACACTATATCTCACCGTGCCACCTGCATCGGCATGAAATATATAGTATTGTGCAGAGTTAGCGGGATTCTGGCAGATCGCTACAGGTTGGTTGCGCGTATTGTCGCCAATGATAGTACCGTTAGGCATTGCCTGATGTGAAGCATCAATCACCCTTGTTCCATCAGTATAAAAAATAAGATTACCCGTTACCGGATCGTTGGCTACTGCGCTTCCACCGGTACCAAACGGAGTAAACTGATTGGTTACCAGCGAGGCAGCGTTATCGGAACGGCTGAACCGTATGCCTTGATTGCTGTTACCGAAGTACCAGTTGTGGCCGGCATAGTTCTGCGCCTGGGAGCAGACCGGTATGACTGCTGTTAAGAAGAATAGGAACCGGTAAAGATTTTTTCTCACGTTCGTTCAGTATTAGGGTTCTGTAACTTACCACTCGACACAATAATGTGTCAAATGTAAAACGCTCAAGTTGTTTTAAAGTATACAATTTGAGGTAAAATTAACCGTTAATCGTTAGCAGTTTACCGTTAACCGATAATACTGCACCAGGATGTGTTAAACGGTGTCTGAATACATTTGAAAGATAACGGTTAGCGCACAACGGTTTTTCTGAGGAAGGATAACGGATAACGAATAACTTTTTATTACTTTGCCCCGATTGCATACTCTAAAAGAACACGACTCGATGTACAGGATACTCCTGCTTTCATGTGTATTAATGCTGATGCTGAATGGTGCGGTAACTGCTCAGGACCCTCAATTTTCGCAATTTTATGCAGCACCCCTATATCTCAACCCGGCTCTTACCGGTGCCACTAACCAGGCACGGGCAGGTATAAACTATAGAAATCAATGGCCGGCTATCGATGCTAACTTTACTACGCTGTCAGCTTACTTCGATTATTTTATTGAAGACAAGAACAGTGGTGTAGGTATGATCATTACCCGTGACCGTGAAGGTCTTGCGGGTTTACAATCTATCAGTCTCGGACTTCAATACTCATACGAACTTCAAATCACGAAGTACCTCGGCTTTCGTCCGGGTGTACAAGTTGCAGTTTTTAACCGCGATGTAAATTTTGATAAGCTTACGTTCGGAGATCAGTTCGATCAGTCCACCGGGCAGATCATCAGTCAGGAAACTGCTGAGACGTTCAATACACAATCAAGCAAGACTTTTGTTGATCTCTCTTTCGGTGGTGTGTTCTTTACGAAGAGTGCATGGCTCGGTGTATCCACCTGGCACCTTACACGCCCGAACCAGAGTCTGATCGGTGAGGAAAGTAAATTACCGGTAAAGCTTTCAGTACACGGAGGTTTTAAATTCTATATGCAACCCGGTGTAGTAGGGAGCGGAGTATATGCACGTAAATCAGAACGAAGCATTGCACCAGCGTTTCAATATCGCCATCAGGGACAGTGGGATCAGGTAGATCTTGGTCTATACTTCACCTTCGAGCCTATCGTGTTAGGAACGTGGTATCGCGGTGTGCCCTTCAAAAACCTGGGTGGTACGGTGAACAACGAATCGATCGTACTGCTTCTCGGCTTTACCAAGCTTGGCGCGAAAGATGCCATCAACATCGGTTATAGTTACGATTATACTATATCGAAGCTCGGCCCCGGCAGCGGAGGCGCGCACGAGTTCAGCCTTGTATATACCTGGCCGATGCGTAACCCGAGGAAGCCACCAAAAGATAAACTTGTGATTCCTTGCCCCGACTTTTAACGAGGTTCACGGAAATTTCCATGCAATAACATATAAAGAGGCTTTCACTGCGAAAGCCTCTTTTACTTTGTACTCGGCTATATTTGCAAAACTATACCTTAGCGCCTATGAATCTTCAATATGCACTCGAGCTGTTTGGTACATTTGTCTTCGCGATTTCAGGAGCGCTCGCCATTCAGGATAAAGAGCATGACTGGTTCGGAGCGGGCTTCACCGGGTTTGTTACGGCTATAGGCGGAGGGAGTCTTCGTGATATGATTCTCGGCAGTTACCCGCTCGTGTGGGTTGGCGATATATACTTTCTTTACAGCATCATTGCCGGCACCGTTGCTGCCATTGTCTTTTACCGGTATATCATCACCCTGCGTAAAACATTTTTCCTGTTTGATACTTTTGGTATAGCATTCTTTACCGTATTGGGAGTAGAGAAGTCGCTGAGCCTGGGCGTTCGTCCGGAGATAGCCGCAATCATGGGAATGTTCTCAGCCGTAATGGGCGGAGTAATTCGCGATACACTTACCAACGAAACTCCGGTCATCTTCCGCAAAGAGATTTACGCAACGGCATGTCTGGCTGGCGCGGTATGTTATTTACTCCTGGATTTGTTTACCGACATAACACGCAACACCAACCTCTTGCTATCTGCCGGAATCATTATCGCTATACGGCTCGTGGCGGTGAAGTATAGATTGTCATTACCAGAACTGAAGTAGTGCCGTTATTCGTTGTCTGTTATAAGTTATCCGTTTACAGTAAATCCGTTATGAACTGGTTCGCTTAACTTATAACGATTAACGTGTAACGGATAACGTCCTGCAACGAGCCGGTATGGTTATTGAGTATACCTAAAGGATGGCAGAAGAAGGGTAAATTCTTACTAACGAAAGTTAGCGATCAAAAAAAATAAAGTTTCTTACCCCAAATGTTTGCCATTAAACAAACTTTTCCGTTTAATTTTGCATTTAGAAAAAAAACATAAACAAAAGCTGAATGATTTTCATCTAACGTTTCACTTTAACGCTTGAAAAGAAATTGAAAACATTGTTCACCATAATTAAAGCAGCCAAGGCTGCTTACCAATCTGACAGAACTATTCAGTTCTTATTTACTGCCTGCATGGTGACCAGGCGACCGCGACCCGTACGCTTTGCGCGTATCTGATACCTCCATCATACAACCTCTGTTGTTGAGCTAACGTGATGTCAAGGACATTGCGTTATTGTGCTTTTCGGGCACGGCGTTTTCAATTGATCACTACTATAATTCAGAACTTAACATTGGAAAATCACAATATCATTGTTCGACTGGCAACAGTTGACGATAAACATTACGCAGAGACTATCACTAAAGAGATGGAGGAATCTGCAAAAGCGCGCGGCACTGGTATAGCCAAGCGTTCGCCTCTCTACATCGAGAAGAAGATGGAAGAAGGTAAAGCTATCATCGCCGTTACAACGGATGGCACCTGGGTTGGCTTTTGCTACATCGAAGCATGGGAGCATGATAAGTATGTTGCTAACTCGGGCCTGATCGTATCTCCTGCATTCCGTAAAACCGGAGTGGCTACTGAGATCAAACATAAAGTATTCAATCTCTCCCGTCAGAAATATCCGCACGCGAAAATATTTGGTCTCACAACAGGTTTAGCTGTAATGAAGATCAACTCCGATCTCGGTTACGAGCCGGTAACTTATTCTGAACTCACCAACGATGAGGAGTTCTGGAAAGGATGCCAGAGTTGTGTTAACTACGAGATCCTGATGAGCAAAGGCAGAAAGAACTGCATGTGTACCGCCATGTTGTTCGATCCGGTAGAAGCCGAAGCCAAGATCAAAGCTGCCGAAGCTGCGCGTGCTCTCGCACAGCCTCAACCGGTTAAAACTCCTGAAACGGTAGTGACTCCGGAAGGCGAGCTGGTAACGCACCGTCATCGTGAATTCAAAGGCAACTTCAAACTGTTTGAACGCTGGGTACGCTTCAAGCAATTCGTGCTGCTGAAATCCCGTAAAAGAGACGAATCCAACGGAGATAAATCCGATAAGAAAACTTTGTTAAGCTTTTTCTTCTTTTGGTAGAAAACCAAAGATGAAAAGTAATTTGCATCAGGCAGCTCCGCTGACGAAGCAACGGGCTGACTGGTGTGACAGAGGTGTGTCCGGAAGGCACCATTTGGATTCACAGAGAAAATATATACTTAACCCCACAGCAGTCAAATAGATATACACATGAGCAAAAAGAAAGTAGTATTAGCATTCAGCGGAGGTCTTGATACTTCGTATTGTGTAAAGTATTTAGGTGAAGAGAAAGGATATGAAGTTCACACCATCACCGTTAACACCGGTGGTTTTGATGACAAGGAGATCAAGGAGATTGAAACACGCGCTAAAAATCTGGGCGTAGCGTCACACAAAACGGTAGACGAAACCAAGAATTACTACGATAAGGTAATCCGTTACCTCATCTATGGAAATATACTGAAGAATAATACCTATCCACTCAGTGTAAGTGCCGAGCGTATGTCGCAGGCATTGGCGGTGGCTATATATGCGAAAGAACTAAAGGCCGATGCTGTAGCGCACGGCAGTACTGGTGCTGGTAATGACCAGGTTCGTTTTGATATGATCCTGAATATACTCGTGCCGGGGATCGAGATCATTACTCCGATCCGCGAATTGAAATTATCACGCGAAGAAGAGATTGCCTACCTGAAATCGAAAGGCGTGCAAATGAACTTTGACAAAGCCATGTACTCTATCAACAAAGGTATATGGGGAACATCGGTAGGAGGGAAGGAGACACTGAAGTCACTCGGTATGCTCCCGGAAGAAGCATGGCCTACACAGGTAACAAAGTCAGGAAATGAAACCGTAAAGCTTACGTTCGAGAAAGGTGAGCTGCGTAAAGTAAATGATAAAGCTTTTTCTCATCCTGCGGAAGCTATTCAACACCTGCAGGCTATAGCAGGACCTTACGGTATAGGAAGAGATATACATGTAGGCGATACGATCATCGGTATAAAAGGACGTGTAGGCTTCGAAGCAGCTGCTCCTATACTGGTGTTGAAAGCGCACCATGCGTTAGAGAAGCATGTGCTTACCAAATGGCAGCTAAGCTGGAAAGATCAGCTCGCACAATTCTATGGTAACTGGTTACACGAAGGCCAGTATCTTGATCCTGTGATGCGCGACATCGAAGCATTCCTCACCAATACACAACAACACGTAACCGGTGAAGTTTCGATCGAACTATATCCATACCGTTACCAGGTGCTGGGTATAGAATCATCCTACGACCTGATGTCGTCCAAGTTTGGCAAGTATGGTGAAATGAACCTCGGCTGGACAGGTGATGACGTAAAAGGCTTCACGAAAATATTCGGCAACCAGACTGCTATATATCAGCAGGTAAAAGAAGAAAACGAAAAATAGCGTTTGCCTCTCGCAGCTCACAACTCAAAGCTCGCAGCTTTTTAAAATATAGTGCTCATGACAAAGAATAAAATAAAAGCAGGTATAATCGGTGGTGCAGGCTATACCGGGGGGGAAACGATCCGGTTGCTATTGAATCACCCACAGGTTGATCTTGCTTTTGTACACAGCAGAAGTAACGCAGGCAACCCGCTATATTCTGCGCATGCCGATTTGCAGGGCGACACAGAGTTGAAATTTACCGATACTATTCAGCAGGATGTTGATGTGATCTTTCTGTGTCTCGGACATGGTGAGAGTAAAAAATTTCTGCAAGAGAATACGATTAACGAGAAGATCAGGATCATTGATCTGAGCCAGGACTTTCGATTAGGTGAATCGGTGAGCGGAAGGAATTTTGTATACGGTTTACCCGAACTGAATCGTGCGGATATAGTTAAAGCAAGCAACATTGCTAACCCGGGCTGCTTTGCCACCGCTATACAATTAGGATTACTTCCATTGGCAAAAGCCGGTATATTGAAAGAAGTATTTGCAACGGGTATAACCGGTTCAACCGGTGCAGGACAAAAGCTGCAGGACACCACACACTTCACCTGGCGCGCCAATAATATATCTGCCTACAAAACGCTTACGCATCAGCACCTGAAAGAGATCAACCAGTCACTGAAACAACTTCAGGCAGGCTTCAGCGAAGCTATAAACTTTATACCGTGGCGCGGGGATTTCACCCGCGGTATATTTGTAAGCTCCTGCATTACCACTGATAAATCGCTGGACGAAGTAAAAAAACTATATAAGGATTTTTACAACGGACACCCCTTCACCATTGTATCCGATGATACGATCGATCTGAAGCAAGTAGTAAACACCAATAAATGTTTAATCGGCATCGAGAAAGAAGGCGATAAAATAGTAGTACACTCAGCTATCGACAACCTCCTGAAAGGAGCCTCCGGCCAGGCCGTCCAAAACATGAATTTACTTTTCGGTATCGAAGAAACTGCCGGAATCAAACTTAAAAGTATAGCATTCTAAAATAACCCAACCCGGCTAGCAGCTAGTAGCTCGCAGCCAGCAGCTAAAGATGAAACTATTTGACGTATACCCGCTATTCAACATAACACCTGCTAAAGCGCAGGGCTCATGGCTTTGGGATGACAAAGGCGAGAAGTATCTCGATTTGTATGGAGGTCATGCAGTAATTTCTATTGGACACTCGCATCCGCATTATGTACAAACACTTTCAGATCAGTTAAGCAAGATTGCTTTCTATTCCAACAGTGTTCAGAATCCGATACAAGAGCGACTCGCTGAGAAATTAGGACAACTCTCGGGCTATACGGACTATCAACTTTTTCTTTGTAATTCCGGTGCTGAAGCAAATGAGAATGCGCTGAAGCTGGCTTCATTTGTTACCGGACGTAAGAAAGTTATAGCATTCAAAAAAGCATTTCACGGAAGAACATCGGGTGCTGTAGCCGCTACCGATAATCCAAAGATCGTAGCACCCTTCAATGCGGGACACGATATCGTATTTGTGCCGATGAAT
Source organism: uncultured Chitinophaga sp. (assembly GCA_966211525.1). Taxonomy (GTDB): domain Bacteria; phylum Bacteroidota; class Bacteroidia; order Cytophagales; family Cyclobacteriaceae; genus Ohtaekwangia. The sequence goes on from CBIHOZ010000194.1 coordinate 8,627, forward strand.
GATGAAACTGCCTTCGATGCTGTATTGGACAATACAGTAGCAGCAGTAATTATTGAAGGTATACAAGGCGTAGGTGGTATACAATTGCCAACCGATTCTTTCCTGCAACACCTGGAAAAGAAATGTAAAGAGAACGGCTCGCTGTTTATACTCGATGAAATACAAAGCGGTTATGGAAGAACCGGAAAGTTCTTCGCGCATCAGCATGCCGGTGTAAGACCGCACCTGGTTACAACAGCAAAAGGTATGGGCAATGGATTTCCGATTGGAGGTGTGTTGATCCATCCGGACATAAAACCATGGAGCGGTATGCTGGGCACAACGTTCGGTGGTAATTATCTTGCTTCCGTAGCAGGACTTGCCGTATTGGAAGTAATGGAGAAAGAAAGTCTTGTTCACAACGCAGCGGTGCAAGGTGAATACCTCATCGCCAAGTTGAAAACATATAGTATATTAAAAGATGTGCGCGGCAGAGGTTTGATGATCGGCTTTGATTTGCCGGAAGAGAAGAAGAGTGTGCGCAATGATCTCTTACAAAAACATAAGATATTTACAGGTGAAGCCAAGCCGAACACCATACGCTTGCTGCCTTCGCTAACATTAACAACACAGGAAGCAGATATATTTATAACGGCACTGACTGAAGAATTGAAATGAAGAATTTTATTTCCGTCAATGATGTAAGCGACATCAACGGCCTGGTTGCAAAGGCCCTTGACTTCAAAGCTAATCCGCTGAAGAACCAGACACTGGGACAAAACAAACGGATCGGCTTGTTATTTCTCAATCCTAGCATGCGTACGCGTTTAAGTACACAGATCGCTGCCGAAAATTTAGGCATGAAGGTGATCGTGTTCAACGTTGGTCAGGATGGATGGGCGCTTGAGTTTGAAGATGAAGCCATCATGAGTGGTAATACGGTGGAGCACGTTAAAGATGCAGCACCGATCATGGGTAAATATTTTGATGTACTCGGCATCCGTACATTCCCATCGCTGCAAAATAAAGTGGATGACTATAGCGAACTATATATCAACCAGTTTATCAAGTATGCAGGTATACCAGTGCTGAGTCTCGAGAGTGCAACGCTGCATCCGCTGCAAAGTCTCACGGATGTTATTACGATCCAGGAGACCTTCAAAGAGAAACGTAAACCGAAGATCGTACTCACATGGGCTCCGCATGTAAAGGCATTGCCGCAATGTGTAGCGAACAGTTTCTCGCAATGGATCAACGCATGGGGTGAATCTGATTTCGTGATCACACACCCGGAGGATTACGAACTCGATGAAAAATTTACCAAAGGTGCTACGATCGAACTCGATCAACAGAAAGCATTGAAAGATGCTGATTTTGTATATGTAAAGAACTGGAGTACATATACCGATTACGGAAGAATATACTGCAACGATCCTTCATGGATGCTCACCAACGAAAAACTGAAGCTTACCAACAATGCGAAGGTAATGCACTGTCTTCCGGTGAGACGCAACGTAGAATTGAGCGATGAGATCTTGGATGGTCCGAACAGTGTAGTAACACAGCAAGCTTCCAACCGCGTGTGGGCAGCGCAAACTGTGCTGCACGAATTGCTCTCGGGTAAAACTAGATAAGCGAACGGTTCATGAATAAACTTTTCATCATCAAGATAGGTGGCAACGTATTGGACAATCCGGCTGCGTTAAGTTCTTTTTTGAAAGATTTTGCTTCGATCAAGGAACCGAAGATATTGATTCACGGTGGTGGTAAGATCGCGACTAAACTTGGCGATCAGCTCGGTATAGAATCTAAATATATAAATGGTCGCAGAATTACCGATGCGCCAACGCTGGATGTTGTAACCATGGTATATGGTGGTTTGGTGAACAAACAGATTGTAGCCACACTGCAAACTTTGAATTGCAATGCTATGGGATTTACCGGTGCTGATGGTAATCTCATTAAAGCTGTAAAACGCCCCGTAAAAGATATCGACTATGGTTATGTAGGCGATATAAAAGCAGAAGGTGTAAATACATCGCTGCTATATTTCCTGCTGCAACAAAATATAGTACCCATCTTTGCACCGCTTACGCATGCCGATGGTTCCATGCTGAATACGAATGCTGATACAATTGCTTCGGTATTGGCAGTAGCGCTCAGTAAACATTTTGATGTACGACTGATCTTCTGTTTCGAGAAGAAAGGCGTATTGATGGATGTAAACGATCAGGGTTCCGTTATAACCCACTTGCCGAAGAACCGCTACGATGAACTGTTGCCGCAAGGTATATTTGCTGACGGTATATTACCGAAGCTTGAAAATGCATACGCTGCTATTCAGACGGGTGTAAAAGAAGTGCTGATCGGGGAAGCGAAAGACCTGCTGAAAAATACAGGACAGGTAACAGAAGGAACTTTGATAACTTTATAAAAGCTGGAGAAAGCCTGGTGTCGGGAAAGTGAAAGGTAGCAGGGGACGTAAACATCTCGAAACTCAAAGCTCATAGCTCGCAGCTAATTAAACTATGGATTCATTATACGAAAAGGCTACCAATCTGCTGATAAAGCTCATCGCTGTTCCTTCGTTCAGCAAGGAAGAGGATGAGGTAGCTTCGGTATTGGAAGAATTCTTTGAGAAGGAGCGTGTTCATTCCTATCGCAAAGGCAACAACATATGGGTAAAGAATCAATACTTTGATCCTGCAAAACCCACGGTGTTATTGAATTCACATCACGACACTGTTAAACCCAATCCGCAGTATACGCGCGATCCATTCAAACCCGAGATCATCGATGGGAAATTGTTCGGCCTTGGCAGTAATGATGCCGGTGGACCACTCGTATCGCTGATCGCTACATTTTTACATTACTATCCGCAACAGAACCTGAAGTATAATGTAATGCTCGCGGCAACAGCCGAAGAAGAAATTTCAGGAACCGGTGGTATAGAAAGTATATGGTCGTCATTACCGCCGGTTGACTTTGCTATAGTAGGAGAGCCCACGTTGTGCCAGATGGCTACTGCCGAAAAAGGACTGATGGTGCTGGATTGTATAGCGCGTGGTAAAGCAGGACATGCTGCACGCGAAGAAGGTATCAATGCTATATATGAAGCACTGCCGGATATCGAGTGGTTTAAAAACTATAGATTCCCGATCGTGTCTCAAACACTCGGGCCGATCAAGATGACGGTAACGATCATCAACGCAGGCAAACAACACAACGTAGTGCCTGCTGAATGTCACTATACGGTTGACGTTCGTGTTACCGATGCCTATACATTGGAAGAACTGCTGGTGGTTATCAAACAGAATGTGAAGAGTGAAGTATCACCACGCTCAATGCGCATGCGTCCTTCCGGTATAGCAGAGGAACATCCGCTGGTGCAGTCGGCTATCAAGCTGGGTATAAACCGCTATGGCTCTCCGACTACATCTGATCAGGCGCTTATCCCGACTCCGTCTGTAAAAATGGGACCTGGCGATTCTGCCCGTTCACACACAGCCGATGAGTTTATCTATGTCGATGAAATCCGGCAGGGTATAGAGACCTATATCAAGGTGCTCAACGAAGTGATCCTGGAACTATGAAGCAGCCGGCTTTGATCGTGATTGACGTACAGAAAGGTATTGACGAGGCCGATCACTGGGGAGGAAACCGGAATAATCCGCAGGCTGAAGAAAATATAGTATATCTGTTGAAAGCGTGGCGTGATAGAAAGCTGCCCGTGATGTTCGTTCAGCATTGCTCGGTCTCAAACGTATCACCCTTCAGACCGGGATATACAGGGAATGAATTCAAAGATATCGTGAAGCCTTTTGTGTCGGATAAGGTCTTTCAGAAATCAGTTACCAATGCTTTTATCGGTACAGATTTACAGCAGACACTAATACGTAATAATATTTCAGAAGTTGTGATCGCGGGATTTGTCACCAACAACTCCGTGGAAGCAACCGCACGCATGGCAGGCGACCTGGGCTATAAAACAACCGTGGTAGCAGATGCTACGGCCGCATTTGATAAACGAGGTATTGACGGCACTATATATCCATCACACCTGGTACATGCGTTGTCTCTGTCGCATTTAAAAGATGAATATGCTTCGATAGCTACAACAGCCGAAGTGTTACAGTATATATCAGCAAATCAATCGATCTAAAATTTCAGTTCATGAAGCTCTGGCAAAAAGATAAAGCATCACTCAAGGAAGTAGAAAAATTTACAGTGGGCAGA
>CBIHOZ010000195.1:0-12839 GCA_966211525.1 uncultured Chitinophaga sp.
GCTGCTCAATCAGGTGATACTATTCGAATCAAATCCGGCAAATATAGCGAGGGCAATATAGTGCTGGAGAAATCGCTGGTAATCCTCGGTGAAAATTATCCGGTGCTGGATGGCGATCATAAATATGAGATCTTTACCATTCATGCGCATCACGTAACGATACAGGGGCTTACGTTTACTAATACAGGCGTTGCGAGTATAAACGATCTCGCTGCTATTAAGGTGCTTGATTCAAAGTATCTGTACATCCGCAATAACCGTTTGGTGAATACATTCTTTGGTATACACCTGTCCAATTCATCGCAGGTATGGATTGAGAATAATGAGCTCCATTCGGATGCAAAGACAGAACACCAGGTCGGCAATGGAATACATCTCTGGAAATGCAATCACATCACGATTAGCAACAACCAGGTACGCGGACACCGCGATGGTATATATTTTGAATTTGTTACCAATACACTGATTACCGGCAACCGGAGCGAAGGCAATATGCGTTATGGTCTGCATTTTATGTTTTCGCATAATAATGAATATCGCAATAATCACTTTGTTAACAACGGGGCCGGTGTTGCTGTGATGTATACTACCGGAGTCAAGATGATCAATAATACATTTGAACATAACTGGGGATCGTCTTCCTATGGCATGCTGCTGAAAGATATACGCGACAGCTATGTAAAAGGAAATATATTCATACAGAACTCGGTGGGTATATTTATGGAAGGTTCCAGCAGAATCGAGTTTACCGACAATACATTTTCGCGAAATGGCTATGCTGTTAAACTTCAGGCCAGCTGTGACGGAAATAATTTTACACGGAATAATTTTTCAGCTAATACATTTGATATAGCCACCAATGGAAGCCTGGTGCTGAATAAAGTTAACGGCAATTACTGGGATCGTTATGAAGGTTACGATCTGAATAAAGATTATATCGGAGATATACCTTACCGGCCGGTAAGTATGTACGCGATGATCGTTGAGGAAACGCCCACGGCAGTATTACTCTGGCGCAGCTTCCTTGTGTTTCTATTGGATCGTGCCGAGAAAGCTATACCTGCCATTACACCCGAAAATTTAAAGGATGAATCACCATCCATGAAACCCTATGATTTCAATTAAACAGGTTCATAAAACTTTTGGTAAACTACATGCCCTGAACAATGTGAGCGTGGAGCTCGCGGCTGGTAAATCCTACGCGCTTATCGGTCCAAACGGTTCCGGCAAGACAACGCTTATGAAAAGTATACTCGGACTGGTGGTGCCCTCGTCCGGGCAGATATACTTTGACGGGAAACTGATCGCGCGTGACTGGCAGTATCGCGATAAGATCGGCTATATGCCGCAGATCGGAAGATACCCGGAGAATATGACGATCGGTCAGTTGATCGACATGATTAAAAATATACGCCAGCAGGATACGCTTGATGAAGAACTCATCGATGCTTTTAAACTGTATAAGATGTTTGGAAAGCGCATGCATGCATTGTCCGGTGGCACGCGTCAAAAGGTTAGCGCTGCGCTGGCATTTCTGTTTGATACTCCCGTGCTGATACTGGATGAACCAACGGCTGGTCTGGATCCCGTTTCGGTTGAAGTTCTCAAGGAGAAAATTCTACAGGAGAAACGAAGAGGTAAACTGCTGATCATTACCTCGCACATACTCAGTGACCTGGACGAGCTGACGACTGATGTCGCCTATATATATGAAGGTAAACTTCACTACAGCAATTCAATCGAAGCGCTCAAAACCGAGACAGGGGAGAAGCGTCTTGGTAAAGCGATTGCCACCATGATTACACAGAAGCAACTTATAGAATCCATCAACGCCTGATATGACCCGCATCGTAAAATATATTTTCTATGATATACTCAGAACGCGTTTTATTCTGGCGTATACTGCATTTCTATTAATAAGCACCATTGCTTTATTTCAACTTGATAGCGACTCTTCAAAAGTTGTAATGAGTTTATTGAATATTGTACTGATGGTTGTGCCACTCATCAGTATTGTGTTTGCTACCATTCACTTTTATAATTCATATGAGTTTATAGAATTAATGCTGGCGCAACCGGTACGGAGGAACGTAATTTTCCTGAGCGAGTATGCGGCTGTTGCCGTTTCGTTATGCGCGGCCTTTGTGGTGGGTGTTGGCATGCCTATGCTGGTATATGGTGCCGGGGCCAGTGGTGTTACGCTGCTTTTCTGTGGTGTGATTCTCACGCTGGTATTTACTTCGCTCGCATTTCTCGCTTCTGTTCTAACGCGCGATAAGGCCAAGGCTATCGGTATAGCATTGCTTTTTTGGTTTTACTTCTCGCTGATTTATGATGGACTATTGCTATGGATCGTATATACTTTTAGCGATTATCCACTGGAAAAGATAACGCTGTCGCTGATCGCCCTGAACCCGGTCGATCTCGCCCGCATCATCATGCTGATGCAATTGGACATCTCCGCCCTGATGGGATATACTGGAGCGTTTTATAAAGATTTTTTGGGAAGTAACATCGGAGCGATTGCCTCGGCCGGGATACTGTTGGTATGGGTTGCTGCTCCGCTTGCGTGGGCGCAGCGTATATTCAATAAAAAGGATTTGTAGGGATATATAGCGGCACTCCGCAATGCTGGCAAAGATTATCTTCGGATATGATTATTGTCATAAAAATGCGGGCAGGTATAGCGGATATTGGCTAAGAAATGAAACAACGGCTCGCGATACTATTTACGATACTATATGGACTGGCTCTTCTGCGTCCAGCCCTGCCGTTGATCGATTACTACGTGAAGTTAAGCGAGTATCAACAGGCCTGCGTGAACCGGTCGAAACCTCAACTGCATTGCAACGGTAAATGTGTGTTGATGAAGAAGCTTAAAGCATGGGATGGAGGTACTCATGAACCCACGGCACCACTGCCCGTTAAAATAAGCTTTGAAGATTATCCGCTTGGATTTGTAGAATGCGTTGTGTTAGAGTCACGGAGTAAAAATACCTACATACTGCAGAATGAATATATAGTTTACGGTTCGTTATCGGCCGGGCATCTGCTGGATGTTTTTCATCCCCCACTGCGATCCTTGCTATCGTAGTCATTTTTTCTAAGTATATATTCATTTTAACATTCATTGCCATGAAATCTAATTTCTATAGAATCCTATTGCCTTTACTTTTTAGCGTCTTCGTATTGGCCTGTTCTGAAGATGAGACAGTGTTTAATCCAACCACTGGCCTGGTGAAAATTACAGAGGGCTATGCGTTGGGAGCTGGAGCGAAGGTTGAACTCTGGGCTGAGAGAGATCTCTTCGCAGGGTATAACAACCTATACTTTGCGCTATATGATTCTGTCTCCGGAAAACGCATCACCGATTCTCATATCCACCTGAAGCCGGTTATGGATATGGGCACCATGTCTCATTCATGCCCGGTAGAAGAACCTGCTGAAGATGCCGTCAACGAACTGTTCCCGGCTGCCATCATGTTTACCATGCCCTCCGGTAACATGGGAAGCTGGACACTCGAAGTAAAAGTACATAACCATGAGACCGGCTTGTTCGGTACTGCTATATTTGATATTGCCGTGCACAATGCAACACCATCGGCTGTATTGTCCTTTCAGTCAACATCCGGTATCCGATACTACTTCGGGTATAAATTTGAAGAGCTGCTGAAAGTCGGAGTCAACACATTTGATGTGGTGGCCTATACTTATCACGAAGGAGAATTTGTTCCTGCGGAAGACCTGACGATTCATCTTACACCCGAAATGCCTTCAATGGATCACGGCTCTCCAAACAATGAGGATCCTGTACACAAGAGCAACGGTCACTATACCGGAAAGGCAAATTTCACGATGACCGGTGAATGGCGTCTGAACCTGGATATAGCAGACGGTGAGACATCACTCGGTACAAAATATTTTGATGTAGTGGTGGAGTAAGGCTATATCTTAAACGATAGCGTATGAAACGGTTTATACTATTGCTCTTTAGTGTGCTGATCCGATCGGGAGTACTCGCGCAACAAACAGATTCAATGACTACGCGGATATTGGAAGAAGTTGTTGTGATGGGCGTAAAAACAGAAGGAGATTCATTGCAAAGCTTTTACAAGTCCAATAGCTCTGCAACAACTGAAAATATAGTGTCGCGCATGGCGGGTATATCTTTGATCCGCAGAGGTGCTTTTGGACAGGAACCTGTTATCCGCGGTCTCAGTGGTGGTCAGCTCAATGTAACGATTGACGGAATGAAAGTCTTTGGTGCGTGTACCGATAAAATGGATCCTGCCACTATATATGTAGAGCCGTTGAATCTCTCCGTTATACAGGCACTGCCTGGTGTGCAGGGAGCGGAGTTCGGCAGCACCATTGGCGGTACGCTCAATATGAAGCTGGCAGAACCGCGTGTAGGATCGCCTCGTATTACCGGAAGAATGGGGGCAGATGTTCAGTCATCGGCACGTGCCTTGAATTATTTCTCAGCTGTGAATATTAGCCGCGCGACAAGCGGTTACCGCGCTAATGTAACGTATCGCAAGAGCGGGAACTATCACGCCGGGGGCGGTGCCGAGGTACCGTATTCACAATTTGAAAAAGTAAATATAGCACTGGCAGCAAAATATACCCTGGGAGAATACGATACGTTGCAGGCAGATGTATTGTGGGACCGCGGCTGGAATATAGGATTCCCTGCGTTGCCGATGGACGTTGGCCAGGCAAGTGCCGGTATATATTCCATAACCTATCAACGTGTAGCCCGCTGGTTGTTTTTCAATACCCTGCGGGCAAAGGCATATCACAATGCAATAACACACAGCATGGATGACACGCATCGTTCTCAAGTCGCCATACACATGGACATGCCGGGAAGCAGCAGAACATCCGGAACTTTTATGGAGGGCGATATACATCTGTTCCATGAGCATAGAACATTTATGAAGCTGGAGTACTATACCAACCGGTTGCTGGGAGAGATGACGATGTATCCTTCTGACGGAGTGCCGATGTATATGCAAACAGCACCTCTTGCGAGACGACAGAATGCCGGCATTTATATTCAGCAACAATTCCGCCTGGAAGAAAATAGTAGATTGTCACTCTCATTTCGTGGCGATGTAGTTCGTGATTTTCTTCATGATGGTGTTGGACGGCAGCAATGGACCGTTATTGATCCTGGTCTTGCAACATCTTCCGCACGGTTTCTCAAAACATTCCGTGCTTCGTACAGAAGAAATCTTGGACAGACCATGCAACTTGAATTGAGAGGTGGTTATGGTGAACGTATACCTACACTCAATGAGCGCTATGGATTCTATTTATTCAACCGTATGGACGGGTACGATTACCTCGGGAGACCGGCCTTGAAGAATGAAACATCCTGGGATGTTGATATAATGTTCAGCTATTTCAGATCGAAAGTGGAGCTACAGGTTGTGCCTTTCTATAAAATCATTGACAACTATATATTCGGAAGTATACTTCAAGACTATAGTGCAATGACGATTGGAGCGAAGGGTGTTAAACAAAACATGAACCTGACGTGGGCTCGCATGGCAGGGGTGGATGTGATGATACTGTCCAATCCGGTTCCTGCCCTGCAATGGATCACGAATTTGAAATATACGTATGGTTATACATCGCTCCGGGAGTCGATGCCATTGATGCCACCGTTGAAAGTGGTGACTTCACTCCGCTATGGATGGAAGAAGGTTCATGTGCAAGGGGAGCTCGAATGGAGTGCGGCACAGCATCGTGTCAGCCGATCATTTGGAGAAAAGCAAACCGGTTCATACGCCGTAGTGAACCTGCGCACCGGCTGGAGTGTAAATACAACGTGGCAGTTGAATGGCGGTGTCGAAAATATACTCGACCAGAATTACCGAGAGCACCTCGATTGGGGCGGTATACCGAGACCGGGCCGAAATATATACATGAATGTGACTTTTAAATTTTAAATAGGATGCTTTTACTTCCAGATATTACAGACCGTAATGATGTTATAAAGTTCGTAGACCGATTTTATGACAAGGTAAAAGAAGATGCATTGCTTGGGCCTGAGTTTGCGCATGTTAACTGGTTACACCATCTGCCGGTGATGTATAGCTTTTGGTCGTCTATGCTTTTGGGAGAACAATCGTACCGTGGCAATCCTTTACAGAAGCATCTTCCGTTGCCGATCGGTACGGTACATTTTAACCGTTGGCTTCAGCTGTTCAAGGAAACCATTGATGAGAATTTTTCCGGTGTTAATGCCGAGGAAGTTAAGGTGAGGGCACAGGCTATAGCACGTGTGTTTCAAATTAAAATGGGTCTGACAAATAAAGACATGTAAATGAATGTATACCCTTTTACAGACTATGATTTTCGTCATAGTGAATCAGGTATATATGCTGTTTTTTTGTCGCCAGTGTAAACTCCATATATGAACAATACACCATTACATACATTTCATATCCCGGTACTGGGATTAGCCTACACCATTGATTCTCCGGTTAAGGTAGCGCGATACGGTATAGACTCCGTAGTTTCCATTATTGAAGACAGACTTATCGAGCTGATGCGCATGCACTATTACAAACAGACCGATAAGCCCTATACCCCCATCACTCCGAAGGATCATGACTTCCGCGCGAGGAGAATAACAGACTATTTGAATCTCATCAATGATATAGTAAAGACTCAACTCGAAAAACTTGCCGCAACTGCTTTCGAGGCTGGTTCCGAGATATGCAAGTACTTTGACATGCTGCCCGATGGACATAGCCTGCGATTACTCTATACGGAGATGATGTCCACTTCCGATCGTAACCGTAAGACATTGCTTGACGATGTGCTTCGAAAACACGTTCGTGCCGGGCGGATCGATGTTAACATCATGACGAAGGTGGACAAGAATAATTATGATGCCAACGGAGATATACTTGCGGATTCCTCAGATGCCCTGGCAGCACTTCGCGGATATGCCAACAGCAATCTTACAAATTCTGCTGTTATATTTTCAGCTGGTCTCAACCCGCGTCTGTTTAACTACCTGGAGTCATTGCCAGCATTTCATCCAAAGGGCTGGGGTATATTTGATAAATCCGTTGTAGTGAAAGTAAGCGACTACCGTTCTGCCATCATCCAGGGGAAGTACCTTGCAAAGAAAGGTATATGGGTAAGTGAATTCAGAATTGAATCCGGGCTGAATTGTGGTGGACACGCATTTGCTACCGATGGCAGTTTGCTCGGTCCTATATTAGAAGAATTTAAAGCCAGGCGCGATGAATTGAAAGCGTCATTGCACGCACTATATAATCCCGTGATGCAACAAAGAGGTCTCCCTGTATTTCCGGAACCACACCCGGTGAAAATTACAGTTCAGGGAGGTATAGGAACAGCGCAAGAAGCCAACCTGCTATTGTCCTATTATGATGTGGCGAGTACAGGTTGGGGAACGCCATTTTTACTTTGTCCGGAAGCCACTACGGTTGATGATGTTACCTTGCAAAAATTATGTGCTGCGGGTGAGGATGATATTTTACTAAGCAAGAACTCACCGCTGGGTATACGCTTTAATTATTTGAAAGGAACAAGTGCCGAGCATGAGAAACTATCCCGCGTGCGTGCTGGCAAGCCGGGGAGTCCTTGTACTGAAAAACACCTGGTGTCCAATACAGAGTTTACCGAGAAACCGATCTGCACGGCTTCCTATGCGTATCAAAAGAAGAAGATCGCGCAGCTTAAGACGTTGAATTTGCTGCCGGAAGAATATGACAAACAATTTCAGGATATAGTGTCCAAAGAATGTTTATGTGTGGGGTTGAGTAACGCTGCTGCCGTTCAATATAGTTTACCACCTTTCAAACAGATGAGTGGTGTTACCATGTGCCCGGGGCCCAATGTAGCCTACTTTAACAGGGTTGTCTCATTGAAGGAAATGGTTGATTATATCTACGGACGCTGCAATATACTGAACGTGGAGCGGCCGCACATGTTTATCAAAGAGCTTTCACTCAATATAGCGTATCTGAAAGAGCAGCTCGAGGAATTGGCAACTGCAAATGAAAAAACGATTCGTGAGCTGCGAACGTTTGGCGATAACCTGCTAGCGGGAATTATATACTATCGAAAGCGGGCATCCGATTTTATTAAAGAAAGTTCTGATACATTTTCGGAAGCCCTGAACCGTTACGAAACTGAACTTCAGACGTTGGTGACAGGCAAGCTCGGATGATTTCAAATATATACCGGCATGATTTCATATCATGCCGGTATATATCAGTTAAAATCGGATCTTGTGCCCCTCGAGAATAAGTTTTCGATCCTTCTCCATTTTCTTTACAGTTCGTATCACGGTCTCAACCCGGAGTCCGCTCATGTCAGCAAGCTGTTGTCGCGTATAGGGAATGATAACCCGGCCGGCAACTTCTTTTGACGGTGGATTTTTAGTTTTATAGTATTTCAACAATGAAAGTATACGATGTTCGGGTTCATGACTGGAAATTTCCGACAGCACCATGGATTTATACTTGAGACGCTGACATAAGACTTCATCCATCTTCATGTGCAGATCAAAATTTTCTTGTAGCATCTGCCGGAAATAGTCTCCCGGAAGTTTCCATACTTTGGAAGCTTCTATAGCCATAACGCTTCCGGGGTATGGAAACCTGCCAATGAGTGCAGGTTCACCAAAGCTCTCGCCTCCATGAAATATACCTTGTATAAATTCCTGGCCATCGTCATTCACGATATACATTTTAACCACGCCCGTTTCAACCTGGAAGTAATCAGAGGCAGTATCGCCTTCCTGAAACAGAATCTGATCCTTCTTCAGCGTAATCAACCGGGCGTGGTATTTTTCCAGTACTTTTGATGGGAACACCTTTTTAGATTTTCGTTTCCGCAAATTGGATCCCATTTCATTTATATACTATGATTTTTATCAGGTTTACGTAATGGTACATGCACCGCCTGCACAGGCAGCTTCGGCCTGGAGATCCGTCTCGTCATCAGGTTCAAATACATTCGAGAGGTCCAGTTCCCGGAGTGATTTCTCCAATCGCTCGAATTCATCCCGCGCTATATCTTCAAAGGGTGCCTGTTTATAATTCCCGTTATCAAATGGTAATACACTCAATCCGTTATAGGAGGCCTTGTTCTCCCACATCCAGTCACCAATACTTATCCAGTCGTGTTCCCGGATGCTTACAGTAGCCGATACGTTGTTTGCGTTGCTTCCGTTCCGATAGCCGTTGCGTACCCACTCGGTATTGAATTTTTTGATTCGCTCAAGCAAATCCATAGCGCTTTCATTTCGCAGGATCGATCCTTCCGGAGCCTTCTGTGGTATACAAATAACACCCTGACGCGAGTTGAGAAAATCATCCTCCAATAGCTCCGGGTGATTTTCCTTCAGGTATATATATAGCGCTTCGTTTTTACCGATGCGTACTCTGCGCAGGTAATAATCATTATGCCACGCATGTATGCCGGATGAAGTGCCGAGCACAATGGACGAAGTTCCGGAGGGCTTGATAGTAGTACAACGTGCGGCAAACTGTATATTTATCTTTGATGATGTATGCAGGTTTACTTTCTTTACGACATCAGCGGCTTCCTTCAGGTCGAATTGAAAGATCTTTCCGCTGGCTATACCGGTCATGCCTACACCGATCAACGCTTCGTGCTCGGTAGTCGTCTTCCAGACTTCACGCAGGTAATGAAAGTTTGTAAAGCCCGCCTGCAGCGTGCCGAAGAATGACGCAGCTGCAGCACGTGCATTGAGGTCCTCCTGACTTTCAATATCGGAAGCATTTACTTCACACAGGTTGCAAAACTGAAATGGTCGTAATGCAATTTCGCAACAGGGATTCGTGCCCCAGTCAGTATGGTTGGTAAAATAGAAACCTGGTTCACCCGAACCGGATAACTCAATCTTTTTCCAGAGCCTTAAAAAATCTTCCCGCGTTGTAGAATCTCTCGGAAGCACAACCGAATTGTTGGCGCGCCCCCGTTGTTCGTTCAATTCCCACCAGTTACCAAATTTACACGTTAACATTTCTTCATCTTGATAGGAGAACAGCGATATCATGGCTGATCGGCGTATACCACCGGCCAGCACTGCATTGGCTATATGACACATAATATCATGGCACTGCAGGGACGATAGTTTTTCGCCGTCCGACTTACGATCGAGGATCGCTGTTAAATGCGCTATGCAGATCTTCAAAGGCTCCGGCCCGGGTGCTTTGCCGCCAGCTGTTATCAGCCGTGCTCCTTTGGGACGTATATCGGAGTAATCAAAATCCGGTATATAGTTGCTGATGCCGAAGTATCCTTTCATCAATACTTTCACGGCATCAGCCCAACCTTCGAGACTATCTCCAACCAGGAATCTTTTACGTTTTGTTGCTTTGCGTATAGGCGGGAGGTTGTCTATATGTTCCGCCTGTACCGAGAATCCAACGCCCGTACCACCCAATAACAGGAACATCGCTTCCGAGAATGCCCGGATGTCATCCACAGGCATATAGGCACAGTTGTATATCCGGCTGTTATTTCGTTCTATAGCTGTACCGGCAAACTGCATGGCCCGCATGGAAGGAAGTACTTTCTTGTTGAGTACAAATCGCATCTGCGATCGTATTTCTTCCTCTATAGCCGGGTACCGTTTAATCAGCATCATGGCATAACGTTCACAGATCTCCGGCCACAACTCCCTGCGTTGTAGTTCATGTATATACCGGGCATACTTCATGTGAATGATCAGGTCACTCAGAATACGTTGGTTTAGCTGCATACACTTCCAAATAATAAAACGGTGGCGAGACTAGAGTGCGGTTACATGTTTGTACCGTTCAAACAGAATGTTATTCTCCAGGTGTATATGCTTGAAAAGATCGTTGCTGAACTCCCGGAGTTTTTGATAGGTGATCTTGAATGTAGGACATGCAAAATCAGGAGGAGTGTAGTTATTGGACAGTACACGGATTTGCTTAACAAGGTCACCGGCTACCGTGTGCTCATGTTCCATTGCAGCAATGGGAGGTTGTATGGTTATCGCTAGCGGATGGTCTTCGGTTTTACTTGCTTCGAGTCTTTTAATGGCAGGGAAAAGAACGAGCTCTTCTTTCTCCATGTGGCTCGTAAGATCTTCGGCCAGATCGAGAAAGCGTTCGCGAATGTTGAGCAACTCTATACTTTCATCACCGTGACGATGGCATACTTTGTCGAGTAACGCTTCGAGTTCGGGTATAGCGCGCTTCACATACGTGTGGTGATTCTGAATAATAAAATCTACCAGGAGTGAAGAACTCCATCGCTCCGGTCTGAAGAACTGGTCTTGTGAATCGGGCTGCTGACTATATATTTCTTCTTTGATCTTTTCCGGATCAAGTCCGATACGATGACAAGCTTCCGTTAGTGTACGATGTCCGCCACAGCAATAGTCAATGTTATAGCGTGTAAATACAGAAAATGCTCCGGGATGGGAAATGGCCAGCTGTGCTACTGTTAAAGTATCATCGCTGATAATATTGTTATCGGTTTTCATATATATGTTTTTCTTCAAAAATATGAAACCGTTTTTCCGAGGGGTATGATTCAGGTCATAAGCAACGGTGAAAATGTTTGGACTAAAAATGTATTGAGACAAGGGTGTTTTCTGAGATACAGATTTTTCCTGCTACTTCAACATCTGAAATGTATACTTCGCATTTTCCCAGAAGCTGTCAAGGGCGATGATGCGGGGTTTGAAAAAGGAGATCAGGTCGGGCCAGTGATCTTTGTTGAAGACGGAAACATTGGGTAATTCGGTATAGATGCGACTGATCACTTTTCCGTTCACGGTTACATTTTGTTGCCAGTGCCATTCTTCTTCAAGTGTATCGTGCAGCATAAGTCTGAACGATTCGAACTGTTCAAAGTACAAGGCGCGTATACCGGCATCGTTGTGTTCCAGCGATATAGAGATCAAGGCAGACTTTGGACCTGCGTCCATACGAAAATAAATGTCCTTGATTGAAGTGTGATAGTTAATCCAGTTGATCTTCAATCCTTCTGCAGAGAGAATGGGACTCATGTACTTGCCAAAGACGGTCCAGAATTCCTGCCGTATACGTGACGACTGCTCGCGTGTAAACATGTGCTAAAGATAGATAACGAAAGTTATCAGGCACAATACTACGACAGCGATCGTTCCAGCCCAAACGGATTTCGGTTCGGGTATAGATTGGATTGTTCAATATCAAGTCTGAAAACTATATCACTCAGGCCGCGCAACAGGTAGGGTTTGCTCAGGTAATGCCGGATGCCTTTAGAGGATGCGCGTTGTTTGTCGCGCGGATTGCTTGAGGAAGTGAAAATTACCAATTCAATGTGTGCTTTACCGGGAATATCCAGTTGGTGAAATTCGTCAATGAATTCAAAGCCATTCATTACCGGCATGTCAAGATCGAGAATGATAATGTCTGGTAACGGATAATCTTTTTGTACACGCGATATCAGATACTCCAGCGCATCCTTGCCGTTGCAGGTAATGTGTAACTCTTTTACCATGCCCGACATGTGCAGGATCTTTTCGTTGATCTTGTTAAGCTGCTTGTCGTTGTCTATGATCAATAATCTTCTTTTCATTTCAATTTAAAAAATATAGGGTCTAACCAAATGCACGAAGTATAGCCGTGATCGCGAAGAGCGCGATGATGAAAATCAATATGTAGTCAACACTTGTTCTCCCGTGTTCTTTCACTGGTATGTATAAATTGGTGGAACTCCTGGATCTGTACATCATTAATAAAAAACAGAATTTTGATATTGTTACCGGCTTCGTCATATACACGGAAGTAACCTTCTCT
>CBIHOZ010000196.1:0-12829 GCA_966211525.1 uncultured Chitinophaga sp.
GTGGAAACGCACAGGCATTTGACTGGTCAGTGTTACAACGATATGATCAGCAAATACCCTTCTTCCTCAGCGGAGGCATCACACCCGACAATGTTACGAACATAGCAACGTTGAAGAATATGAACCTTCATGCACTGGACGTTAACAGCGGAGTAGAAGTACAACCCGCGCTGAAGAGCATTGAGAAACTAAATACACTCATCACACAAGTATGGAAACTATAAAAAACCAACACGCATAACATCACACCCAAACCTCCTCACACATCTTGTAACCAGTAGCCAGCAACCAGAAGCTTTAAAAATATGAAATATACAGTTGATCAGCGCGGATACTACGGACAGTTCGGAGGAGCATACATCCCTGAAATGCTGTATCCCAATGTAGAGGAACTTCGGAATAAATATCTTCAGATCATTCAGAGCGATGATTTCAAGAAGGAGTTTCATGACTTGCTAAAGAATTACGTGGGGCGCCCTACGCCTTTATATCATGCCACGCGTATGTCAGAGAAATATGGTGCCAAGATATACCTAAAGCGCGAAGACCTTTGTCATACCGGTGCACACAAGGTAAACAATACGATAGGGCAGATACTGCTCGCGAAACGCCTGGGCAAGGAGAAAATCATTGCCGAGACGGGTGCCGGACAACACGGTGTTGCAACGGCTACGGTATGCGCGCTGATGGGAATGGAGTGCATCGTATATATGGGCAAGGTAGATATGGAACGCCAGCGCCCCAACGTAGAGCGTATGCGTATACTCGGAGCGAAAGTAGTACCGGCTCTGAGCGGCAGCATGACATTGAAAGATGCGACTAACGAAGCACTGCGTCACTGGATCAACAATCCAACGGATACACACTATATCATTGGTTCTGTTGTAGGGCCGCATCCATACCCGGATATGGTAGCGAGGTTTCAGTCAGTGATCAGTGATGAAATCAAAAAGCAATTGCAGGAAGAGATCGGTAATCCGTTCCCTGACTATGTCTTTGCCTGCGTTGGCGGTGGCAGTAATGCGGCCGGTGCATTCTATCATTTCCTGGATGATGAACATGTAAATTTAGTCGGTGTGGAAGCTGCAGGTAAAGGTGTTAATTCAGGAGAGTCTGCTGCTACCACAGCGCTAGGAAAAGTAGGTGTACTACACGGCAGTAAAATGTTGCTGATGCAAACCGATGACGGACAAGTAGTAGAACCTCATTCTATATCTGCGGGGTTGGACTATCCCGGTATAGGTCCGATGCACGCGCACTTGTTTGAGACAGGTCGCGTAAAATTTGTAAGCGCTACCGATGACGAAGCGATGAAGGCTGGCATTGAGCTGGGTAAACTGGAAGGAATTATACCGGCTATAGAATCAGCACACGCACTGGCTGCCCTGAGTCAGTTTGAGTTTGATAAAGACGATGTTGTGGTTGTTAATCTTTCCGGAAGAGGGGATAAAGACCTGGAGACCTATATCCGATGGGGTAAATATTGAGAGTATACTATTTATCCGAAATCTTCAGTCTTAAAACATCAACCGCAGAAAAATGAAAAACAGAATAACCGAACTCTTCGCTAAAAAGAAAGGAAATATATTAAATGTATACTATACGGCCGGCTTCCCGGCATTGAACGATACGGTACGCATAGCCCAGGCGTTGGAGAAAGCCGGTGCCGACATCATCGAGATCGGTATACCGTTTTCCGATCCGGTTGCCGATGGACCAACAATCCAGGAGAGCAACAAAGTCGCCCTCGACAACGGCATGACCTTGCACTTGCTGCTGGAGCAGGTAAAAGAGATTCGTAAAACGGTATCGCTTCCCATTATACTCATGGGCTATATCAACCCGGTTATACAGTATGGTGTAGAGAAGTTTGCCAAAGATGCATCTGCCTTGGGGGTGGATGGTGTTATTATACCCGACCTGCCGCTGCATGAATTTGAAGAGCAGTATAAAGCTCTTTTCAAATCACTGAATCTTTGCAATACGTTTCTGATTTCACCTACTACATCGGAAGAACGCATTCGTAAAATTGATGCTGCAACAGAAGGATGTATATATGCCGTATCGGCCTCGAGTATAACGGGTGCCAAAGGCGATTTCTCTTCTGAGCAAGTGCAGTATTTCGAACGATTACAGAATTTGAAATTGAAGAATCCGTTCCTGATTGGTTTTGGTATATCAAACCATTCAACCTTTGCCAAAGCCTCGCAGTATAGCGCAGGTGCTATCGTAGGTAGTGCTTTCATTAATTTACTGCGAGAGGCAAAAGATATACCGGCTGACATTGACGCATTCGTGAAGTCGCTGAAGAAGTAAAACCAAACTCCCAATAAAAACCCAACTACAATCCTAACGTCTACCGTGCTATGATCATTCAACTAAAACCAACGATCGCACCTCCCGACAGAGAGGCTATCATTACGAAAGTAAAAAGCCTGGAGTATAAAACTACCGAGGTAAAAACACAGAAAGGCTCTTACCTGGTAGCCATCGGTAAGAAAGATTTTGACATCCGCCAGCTTGGACATTTACAAGGCATTGCCGATATACACCGCGTGTCTGACGACTATAAACTTGTATCACGCAAGTGGAAAGTTGGTCGCACACAAATTGATCTCGGGGATGGTGTTGTGATCGGTGATGGTAACTTGTCGATCATGGCCGGGCCTTGTTCCATCGAGAACGAAGAGCAGGTACAAAGAACCATTGATCATCTTGTGAAGAGCGGTGTTCGTATTATGCGCGGTGGTGTATTTAAACCCCGCAGCTCTCCGTATGCTTTCCGCGGCCTTGGTATTGACGGTCTGAAGATGTGGTATACATTGGCAAAGAAAGCCGGTATAAAGATCATCACCGAAGTAATGCAGGTAAGTCAGATTGCCGAGATGCACGACTATGTTGATGTATTCCAGGTAGGGGCGCGCAATACACAAAATTTTAACTTGCTGGATGAGTTGGGTAAAGTTGATAAAGCGGTCATGATTAAACGCGGTATATCCGGCACGATTGAAGAGTTGCTATATTCCGCGGAGTATGTATTTGCTGCGGGCAACGAGAAGTTGATACTATGCGAGCGCGGTATACGTACTTATGAGCGTGCCAGCAGAAATACACTCGATGTTAATGCTATACCGATTCTGAAAGAGAAAACACACTTGCCGGTTGTTGCAGATCCATCACACGGTATAGGGATTCGTGAATTTGTAGAGCCCGTAGCACTCGCGGCTGTTATGGCCGGTGCCGATGGCATCATCTACGAGACTCACCAGGAGCCGGAGAAGGCTGCATCGGACGGGCAACAGACGTTGGATTTCGAAGAGTCTGCCAACCTGATCAATCGCCTGAAGAAGACATCTGTGCTTTTACAAAGCTTCTAGTTTTAACATTATACTATACGCAGAAGTAAGGTATATATCATGCCTTGCTTCTGCGTTTTAGTTAATTCAAAAGTTTGTCAAGACTGTTAACGGCTACGAAGTGGTAATTGGGACGAGCCTTGGTATAGATGGAGGTTGCAAGCTTCTTGCCTTCCGGTGTTTTGATCAGTTCGCTATATAGCGGCATCAGGAATTTTCTGCGACCGGTGTTGATCAGAAACGTTTCAATTTTCGGATATACTTTTTCGTAGCGATTACGAATCGCGATTACACCCCATGCGGTGATAATCTCGGAGTTACCCGATTCAGTAAATTTGCCGAGGTTATCAAGTCCGGTCATCTGTTGCAGCGTTAATGTATCCGGAAGATTCTTTAGGAAATGCAACCACTCGTGTGTGCTCCATTTTGTTGTAGCGGTTGTTTGTATTGCCTTGCCGGATTTCCATTGAGTTAACGCTTCATCCACTTTTGTGAAACGCTCTGCTACCGGTGTAGGACAATAGGACGGGAGTCCCTCGGTATATATCCAGTCGTTGAAGAGCGTATCGGACAACGCTATACTAAATTTGGATTGATAGTAGCTCTTGATGAAAGGAATGAACTCTTCGGTTGTCATTACTTTAAAGGCGTTTTGTGTAAAGTAATCTTTTACAAACTGATCAAATTTCTCGCGACCGTTTTGTTCTTCGATCGTGCGTAAAAAATAATAGCCTTTGTTATAGGCAATGGTGGTTACTCCATCGTCAGGATTTCTGCCATCAAGGTTTAATTTCAGTTTCGTATCGGCAGCATGTCCTTCATCGGTTAACGATTTTACTTCATCTCTTACTTCCTGCAGATTCAGTGAAGCGAGCATCTCGGCATAATCTTTACCATAAAGCTTTTCCATGATGCGTGTTTCGAAATATACCGTGAAGCCTTCGTTCAACCAGAAGTCATTCCAGGTAGCGTTTGTTACCAGGTTGCCAGACCAGCTATGCGCCAGCTCGTGTGCGATGAGCGATGTCAGCGAGCGATCTCCTGCCAATATAGTAGGTGTAGCAAAGGTAAGTCGTGGATTCTCCATGCCACCAAATGGAAAGCTTGGCGGCAGTACCAATACATCATAACGTTCCCATTGATATTTACCATAGAGTTCTTCAGCACCGGCAATCATTTTTTCAAGATCGGCAAACTCCCATGCGCAGGTATCTACCAGCGAAGGTTCTGCATATATACCACTGCGGTCACTGATCGGCTTGAATGCAATATCGCCAACGGATAAAGCAAGCAGATACGATGGTATAGGTTGCTTCATGGAGAAAGTATATATACCGGTTGCGTTCTTGGTTTGCGGGTTCGAGGCACTCATCAATGCCAGCAGATCTTTTGGTACTGTAACTTCGGCATCGTAGGTAAAGCGTATACCGGGAGAATCCTGGCAAGGTACCCAGCTCCGCGCTAATATAGCCTGCGATTGTGTGAACAGGAACGGATACTTTTTACCGGCTGTCTGTTGTGCGTTCAACCACTGCAATGCTTCAGCCTCCGGACTTGTATGATAGGTGATCGTTACTTCTGTCGTGCCCGGCTTTATCATTACCGCGAGTGCCTGCCCCAGTGTTGAGTCGGCATCTGCCAATCTATACTCTGTCGGAGCATCGTTATTGAGTGTTACTTTTTCTATAGACAGTCCTTTGGTATCAAAGGTTATCAGATCAGCGTCTGCATTAGCTTCAATGGTCCAGGTAGCCACTGCGTTAATGATCTTCTTATCGAAATCAACAGTAGCTTTCCAATGCAAATGTTTTACGCGGGCTTCGGCAGGTTGTGCGTATGAGTGCGGATCAGTTGGCTTCATTACAGGTTCAGTTGTTTTTTTTGGTTGGCAAGCGATTAACAGGTACAGTACAAGTACATAACTTAATTTTGTGATGATCTTAATCTTCATACCTTCGGATTTGGAAGACAAACTACCATATTTTTTATTGAACCGCTATGACCGTATACGGAATTAAAAACTGCAATACAGTGAAAACTGCACTCGACTGGCTGAAGAAGCACAACGTTGAATTCGAGTTTCACGATTACAAAACAAAGGGCATTACCGATGCACGTTTAAAAGACTGGAGCAAACAGGTAGGATGGGAGAGCCTGGTAAACAAGCGCGGCACCACCTGGCGACAACTGGATGAAGCAACACAGGCCGGAGTAAAAAATGAATCATCTGCCGTAGCCCTGATGAAAGAAAAGACCAGCGTAATCAAACGCCCATTAATTGAACACGATGGAAAAGTACTGGCGCTCGGCTTTGATGAGCAGGAGTATAAGAAGGTGTTTAAGAAGTAGATTTATCATTTGAGAAGTCTTGTTTTAAGGTAGTATTTTTACTACCTTTGAATTCCCGTTAGAGAGAAAAAACGTTAGCAGTAATTTTACACACACGCGTAGAATGAAATATTCAGAGTTTCATAGACGAATTAGGAAGAGTAAAAGTGGATGGGTATATATAGGTGCTGAGGGTAGTCACTACATTTATGAAAAGGATGGAAGAAGGTATCCTGTTCCTTATCACGGATCAAAGGAGATAGTGAGGGGCTACGAAAAAAAATTATGAAAGACATGGAGATAAAAGGTTTTTGATATGTGGTGTTGTTAGTACTCAATTCGGTGATATTCAAAAAAGACAAACAAATTAGAATGAAAAAATTAAGAGCAATTATTTCAAAAGGCCCTGAAGACTTTGGTGCATGGATTGAAAATTTGCCTGGAGTTTACGGAGCGGGAGAAACGGTAGCAGAAGCTAAAAAGAATCTGGAAGAGGGACTTGTACTATATATTAAGCATAATGAAGTTCCTGCATGGTTAAAGAACGGGCAGTATAAATTTATACACAAGTTTGATAGCCAGAGTTTCTTAAATTATTTCAAGGGTATTTTTACCAACTCTGCGTTGGAGAAAATTTCTGGTATTAACCAAAGGCAAATCAATCATTACGCTACAGGGAAGAAAAGACCGCGGCCGGAACAGCTAAAGAGAATAGAGAGAGGTATACATAAGTTGGCGGATGAATTAATGGCGGTTGAGTTATAACATCGACAGCATTAAAACAAAAAGGCCACTTACTCGAACATCTGTAAGTGGCTGATTTTTAAGTGGGCCCAGCTGGGCACGATCCAGCGACCCCCTGATTATGAGTCAGGTGCTCTAACCAGCTGAGCTATGGGCCCAAATTTTGGACTGCAAACGTAACGTTTTCCGTAAGTTTTCCAAAGACTCAGAAGCAAAAAAATCAAAAATGATTTGAACAGGCAAGTATTTAACTGCTGAATAATAAAAGAGGCCCGATAATTTTATCAGGCCTCTTCAATTTCGCGTACCCGCCAAGGGTAACTATATCTATGCCACCAGGTGAATATTTTCAGCTTCTGCGCGCTTGCGTGCCATCGCTTCCTGCGTAGCAATGAGCTCTTCCATATTCTGTCGTAACTCTTCTTCCGTAGCCCGCATCTCTTCGGCTTGTTGCTGCGAAGTTGCCAGCAGCAGTTTCATCTTCTCGGTTGTTCTTGCGCTTTGCAAAGCCGATGCTACAAACTCTCCGGCCTTCTCCATAAAAAGTACTTGGTGGTTTTCAAATTTTTCGAGGCCGGCTATTTCTATGATGGCTTCGATTTTATCATTGTATTTCATCGGAACGATCAGAACACAGGTTGGTGTTGTTTCACCCATGCCCGAAGTAATATAGGTATATCCCTGCGGCAGTTTGGTTAACATCGTAGTTTCACCTTCCAGGAATGTTTGGCCGATCAAGCCTACACCTATATCGATCCTGCGCTCTACAAATTTCTTTCGGTCATACGCATGGCAGGCGGCCAGCTCCAGGTACTCACGCTGGTTCTCATCATCCTTTAAAATAAATAGTCCGCCTTGCAGCGCGCCCATATATTTAGTCAGGAATCTTACCACTTCATCTGCCAGTACTGTAAGGTTGCCCTGATTATTGCGTACGATTTCCGATATCTTGGTGAGGCCTTCGTTGCTCCACAAACGTGTCTCTTCTTCACGCTTCAGTTGTCGTAACTGATCTCTCATTTTAGTGAGTCGTCCGGCCAGGTTCGTTTCGTTCAGTGCTTTGTTTTCTTCAGTCAACGTTGCCCACTCGGTAGCATAATTGCCGTCTGCTATATGCTCTATAAATTCACTGGCGTGCTGCAGGTTCCGGATGGAATTTTCAACCAACTGCTGGTGATCGTTAACACGCATAGCCGTACCCGGATTGAATACATACTTTCTATTATTCTCTTCCAGATCTGTCAGTAACTTTTGTCGCGCGCGATTATCATTCTTTATCTTGATGGCAATGAAGATAAGTGTTGGCAATCCCATCAGCAGCAGGAACAACTGCAGGTATAGATTATTTCGAACGGCAGCCTGGTAGCCTTCTTCTGCTGCAAGACTTTTTGCTTTTTCGAATTCAATGATCTTTCCGCCAATCTCATGCGTGCGTTTCCAAACGGCCATGCCGCGATCTTCCAGCATCATATTCTTAAATACTTCCGTGCTATCAAGGTTCGCCATGTCGATCATCTTCATGTTGAAATCAACATATTCACGGTATACCTTCTGAAGCTCTTTTATTCCCGATACATCATAGCCTTCGTTCATAAGTCTCTTCTCTACACTTTCGAAGTGCGGCCACAGGTAATTGATGGAGTTAGACGTAGGTATAAGTAACTCTTCATTCTTGCTGAGACCATAAGCTCTTACGCCCAGATCTATATTATTAAGGAATGTTATCAGCTTATCTATGTCTTTGATCATTGTGTCTGATTCTTCCCGTATCGCGTTGTTTGTAACAATAGTTTCCTTATTCTGGTACATCAACACAATGTTTATGATCAACAACGTACCGATCACACTTATAGCGGATACAATTATATTCTTCCCGAGATAACGTTCAATTAATTTTTTCATAAAGCCACTCCGAATTTACCTTGTTCTTTTATTTTTCGTTTTTTTTATAACACGATTGGTATATATACTCTTCATCCCTGGCATGGGTATAGAACTGTCAGTACGTAAGGATTGAAATTATATAGTATTCACGATTTGTGATGGGTGTGAGGTTAGGTGCCCGCAAAAGTCTAACATTAATGGCAAGGTATATTTAAGCAAATGGTGTGTACACCATCATTGTAAGGTTCGGCTTGTTTTTGAAAAAAGATATAGCGTTTGTACGTCTTGCTACAAAAGAATGTATCCGTGTATATACGTAGTAGCCGATCAGTATATCAGTCAATATGGGTTCGAGACATTCATGAAAAATGTCTTTAAAGTTTATTTCATACTTGCCGGATAACAACAAAAAAGCGCTTCACTGTCAGATGAAGCGCTTCTTCTTTCGTAAGTAAAATGAGTATACCTTTTTGACTTTTATACCACTAATTCCTTAGCCTGCACATGACTGGCAGCGAGCGATTCTTTACCAAATTTCCGAAGTATCCGGTAGTGCGATACAAGTGCCGTAGTGAATGATGTATTTTCGTGATAAGGCAATCCATATTCAGCAGCGGTCTCTTTTACAATCACTGACAATGCGGGATAGTGTGTATGGCAAACTTTTGGAAACAAGTGATGTTCAATTTGCATGTTAAGTCCGCCACAGAAAAAATGTGTAAAGAAATTACGAACACCGAAGTTAGCGGTGGTGCGCATCTGGTGAGCAGCCCATGCATCTTCCATTACTCCACTTGTATCCGGTTCAGGAAACTCCAGTCCTTCAACAATGTGCGCGAGTTGAAAAACCAATCCCAATACAAAACCTTTCGCCATCTGCATGCACACAAATCCGATTATGAACTGCCACCATGTTATCGATTCGATGAGCAACAATGGCAATACAATCACCAACCCATAGTATATTATCTTAAAGAAGAAGAGTTTGAATAATTCGATACGCGGGTGGCGCGGAGTAGCATGACAACCTATTCGGTCTTGAAAAAATTTAATATAGTCTTTGGCGAAGATCCATGCGAGACTGGCCATGCCATAGAGTAAAAATGCATAGTAATGCTGATAGCGTTGGATGGGCAACGGTGACTCCTGCGGACATACACTTACAAGACCGGGAGCAACCACAAGATCATCGTCATGCTCATGAATATTGGTAAAGGTATGATGCACGAGGTTGTGCGAAATCTTCCAGTTGTAAACATTGGCTCCGATGAGATGAAAAACAGAACCCAGTGCTGTATTGATAAATGAACTTTCGGAATATGATCCGTGCAATGCATCGTGACAAACATTGAATCCAATGAAAGCAGAGAAAACTCCCAGGCCAATCGCCATTAGAAACATGGTCCACACGGGAAATGTATCTGAAAGAATAAGCAGGTATAAGCTCAACGTACCACCTAGAAAAAATATGGTTTTGAAAATCATAAGACCGTCCGCGTGTCTGGAAATGCCGTTGCTGGTGAAATAGTGATCAGCGCGTTCTCTTACTTTTGCATAAAAACCACTGTGGTCTTTGCTGAATTTTACTTGTTCGTTTTGTTTCACTAGGAGTGAGGTTAGTCTCATGGATGGCGTTTATGCCATTCTATTTATTTGTATAAGGTAAGACAATTTTTTCGTTAACCATACTTCTTCAAATTTTATTTTACGGTATGGCTACACAACGTGTTTATAGGGGCGTGTGTCGCTGTATAACGCACGTTGGTATATATTTATTTTTAATATCTTTAGGTTTATTCTGGCTATATAGATCTACCCCAATCTTGGCAGACAAGAACCTAAATACATTCGAGCAACTGTTCCGGGAGCTATTCAAACCACTTTGCAGCTTTTCGTTGAAGTATGTGGGCGATTGGGACGAGGCCAAAGGTTTGGTGCACGATGTCTTTGTTACAGTCTGGGAAAAATTCGACACACTTCCTCCTGATACAAACTACAAAAGTTATTTATATACCGCGGTGCGTAACCGAAGTCTCAATTACATACGCGACCGGAAGAAGCACAGCATACTCGAACATGTAAAGGAGGAAGATTACACTGAGGTAAATACTGCATTGGAAACTTCGGAGCTCGAGCAACGCATTGAGCTCGCCATTCAATCACTGCCCGAGAAATGCCGAATGGTGTTTGAACTGAATCGGATGGAAGGATTGAAATATGCGCAGATAGCTGATAAAATGGGAATCTCGATAAAAACGGTAGAGGCGCAGATGTCCAAAGCGCTTTCTGTTTTACGCGAGCACCTGGGCGAATTCCTGATGTTAATATTTTTTATGTTTCAATAAGGGTGAACGGAAAGTAATGTGTTTTAAAAACAGAATACGTGCGTGAAAGATGATTTCAACGATAGTGTAAAAGAGCTGATAACAAAATATCTGGCTGACGAAGCTTCTTCGGAGGAGGCGCGTGCTTTACAAGAATGGATCACGAAAGCTCCCGAAAATGAACGTCAATACCTGGCATATAAAAAGGTCTTTGATCTGAGTCAGCAACACTATGCACAGAAAGCTGATGAGACACACACCGTGGATATAGATCATGAGTGGAACCATTTCATGAACAACATCCGTGGAAGAGTGCTTGAACCCGAAACGAAAATTCGTGCGCTTGAAAAACCATCCTATAGCCTGTGGTATAAAATTGCAGCGGCCATTTTGATCGTAGCTGTTTCCGGGTGGATCATTACACGATTTGTCGGCAGCGATGAGAACATGAGCTATCAAACCGCCTCGAACACCATGGCGGTAAAATTACCCGATGGATCGCAGGTGATTCTTAATCGCAATTCCGAACTGTCCTATTCAGCATCGTTTAATGATGAGAATCGAACCGTGATACTGAAAGGAGAAGCATTCTTTGACGTAACACCGAATGCGCAGAAGCCTTTTATTATACAGGTGAATGATGCAAGTATAGAAGTAGTCGGTACATCGTTCAATGTGCTGGCTTACGATAGCATGCGCGAGGTAGAAGTTGTAGTACAATCCGGGGTGGTAAAGCTTTCGGGGGGCGATCGTAAAACAGAAGTAAAGTTGCAGGCGGGTGATAAAGGTATATATAGCAAAGACTCACATCAACTGAGCAGCGGCATAAACAACGATGTCAATTTCCTTTCATGGAATACACGCAAAATAGTTTTTACAGAAGATGATCTTCGTACCGTTGTGGCTACGTTGAACCGAACGTATCATGCAAACATATCCATTGCAGCAGATATACCGGCTTCGTGTGTCGTAACCGTTACGTTTGATCAGCAGTCACTGGAGGCAGTACTGAATGTACTGGAAACCACACTCAATCTTACACTCCGCATCAACGGAAACCAGGTCGAAATTACAGCGGCAGGATGTTAACATGTTTTGAAAGGCAAAAGAAGTTTACACTTCGCTGGCTTGTGGTACCAGCGTTATTTTTATTTCTGCATGCATCTGCACAAAACAGTTTACCCGATGTATCGATCAGTGTAGACGCACAGGGTACATTAGCCGAGTTGTTGGAAATCATCGCGAAGAAAGGCGGCATTCGCTTTTCATACAATCCGAAAAAAATTCCGGCGGATGAAGTGACACGCTATACGGCCGTGAATAAAACCGTAAGCGCAGTTCTTAAAGATATATCCGAGCGCTTTGGTATAAAATATACATTGGTAGAGGGACAGGTTATTCTGAAACCCGACAAGCGGCCTGACAGACCTGCAGCGTCAGTATATACATTAAGCGGTACAATAAAAGATGCCGGTAATGGCGAAGCATTGATTGGTGCCTCGGTGTTGATAAAGGAATTGAAGACCGGTACCGTGACGAACGCCTTCGGATTCTTCTCCATCACTATACCCAAAGGGAAATATACGGTATCGACTTCGTTTCTGGGTTATAAAGATCATTTTGCAACGGTAGACCTAGGCGCATCCATACAACAGGACATAACGCTGGAAGAAGAATTACCGGTGCTCGAGGAAGTGGTGGTTAGCAATGAGCTGCCGGATGTAGTGCAGGAAATTACTTCAGGCAATACGCACGTTCGACCCAAAGCTGTAGAAGAGCGACCCGCACTGTTTGGAGAAATGGATGTTGTAAAGTCGCTTGAATCTATACCCGGAGTAAAACTGCATGCAGATGGTTCAACTTTTTACTCGGTGCGCGGAGGAAACCGCGATCAAAACCTGGTGTTGATTGATGATGCACCGATCTATAATCCGAGTCACATGCTCGGGTTATTTTCAACGATCATTCCCGATGCTGTGAATGATATGACGCTATATAAAGGTGAGATGCCGGCATCGCTGGGCGGCCGATTATCATCCGTGCTCGACATTCGTACGAAGAAAGGAAATGACCAGAACGTAGAGGTGTGGGGAAGCACCGGTCTTATATCAACAAAGCTTGGTGTGGAGGGTCCGTTTCGTAAAGACGTAAGTTCGTTCCTGGTATCGGCTCGTGCATCAACACTCAAGTGGC
>CBIHOZ010000197.1:0-12782 GCA_966211525.1 uncultured Chitinophaga sp.
TAGCTCGTTGGGCTCATAACCCAAAGGTCACAAGTTCGAGTCTTGTCCCCGCTACATTCAAGCAAAAGCCTGGAGTCGTTGAGATTTCAGGCTTTTTCGTTTTAATCCTGTGTAGCTCATTTGAAGACCTTGGAATTCTAATCATTTCAAAGTTTCTTATCTTAATTTGACTAACAAGGATGTTCGAACCTCACAATATGGTGTAATTATAAATCGATTCGAGTATAGCGTAGACGAATATTAATTTACAGTATATCCGTTGAAAATATAGGTGTAAAGTTATCTTCAATAACATTTGGTGACGTGCAGTAACTGTTTCAAACGCCAGATGTAAATAGCTTGAAATCGTTGCGTACGTAATTTTCCAATAGGGTACGACATTCATATTGTAAGAAAAGGCCGTTTAGTTTAGTCAGGACGAAATCACGAACGTTGGAGGCAACACCCACCGACGGTATTAAATTCATAAAATTAAATGAACCTAGAGTTAATTAAATTAATCAAAACTTATCTGGAGAATGTCGAAGCAGTTCTTTCAATTTTTAAAACAAAAGTTGGAAGAGCTACAAATGGGAAATCGTGGGAAGCGAATATTCCCGACAAAGGACATTATTCGGATTCAGGGATTTCGGAGTTTCATCGTCACGGGACGGGAATATGGGTTTACTATAAAGATCAGGTCATAGACTTTGATTTTACTGACTTAAATCTTCCTGATGTTAAAGACTCGCATAGGTTTATCTCTATCGATGCTGGATTCTTAGCAGCGTTTATAAAAAGTTTGGGAATCAAAAATGAAAGGTGGACTAGTTACTCATCACTAAAAGAAGAGCTTGATGAATTAGTGAACGGTGGGATAGTCAAAAAAATCGAATATAAGTATTATTTAAGCGACGATCTCAACGAGCTGGCGAAGACGTGGCCAAGCCTACAACAACACAGCTATAAGCATACTATATCTGAGGCAAATTCTGAACGAAAAGGTTCGAACTAGCGACCCTCCAGTCTACGAAGTGATCCAGCTTGTGTCGCTTTTTTTCTGATCTTTTTGCTGATAAAAGTAAACTTATAAACCGGTTCTTCATTTAGATACTCATCTCTGATTAAATTCTATAATACTAAAGCTTGTTGACTTTGCGTATGTATAGATGAATGGATGAAGTCATTAACTTATACTGCAAAAAAAATCACATCACCTGATATATATCTATCAGTGCAACATGCCATATATAGCATATATAAACAAAGTATATATATATATAGCCGTTGTGACGTGTAGATGTTACTTTAATGAGCTGGATGTTGTTAGTGTAATAGCATGCGAAAGTGCTTATTTTATTGCTCTTCAACGACCTGGCTCTTCGCTCCACTGAATCATCAAAGTTGACTCAAAAAGTGAATAAGGCAGTTGCGATGATTGCGTTAAAAATTTACGCCACCACCCGGTACCGCGACAAGTAAGATAAGGGCAGGAAATGAACGTATTGCAACTCCCCAATTGGGGGTTATTTCCAGGATGATCGCTTTTTAAGTCAAAAACCTGTTTCAATGTTATTCTTCCCAGCCTCGTCAGTGCAAACCTTTGAACGCTCCCCATGTGAGTTTTTTCAACAGCACGAAGTATAAATATCTTTTTAGTAAAAAGCCGTTGCCTCCTTACATGTTGCCTCCGTAAAAATACGGATACGATTCTCGGTATTTAATTCATGAGTGCTTCCTGATTTGTCCTGAATGTGGAGTTTCTCCACAACCGATAAACTTGCCATTAGTAAAAAATCAAAAAGATATCTACTCGATACCCTGTATGAAAAAGACTATCCTAGTGGTTGAAGACTTCGCCAGCATCAGAAGTTTTCTCTGTGACACCCTCGAACGCGCAGGCTATATAACCATTGGTGCATCAAACGGAAGTGAAGCGCTACATGTACTGCAAAATGGAAGTACACCTGTAGATCTCGTGCTCTCAGATTACAATATGCCGGAATGCACTGGCTTTGATCTTCTTGTAAAAATAAAAGCAGACAACACAACGGCAGATATACCGGTAATTTTTCTCACCACCGAACGTAATCCGGATAAGATGCGCGAAGCACAAAAGGCTGGGCTTACAGCTTGGGTAAAGAAACCTTACAAAGCAGAAACATTTTTTGCGCAGATAGAAAACGCCATCGTCAATGGGCGATAATCAAAAAAGGTTTATCGAAGACTCGCTCGATTTGCTCAACGAGCTTGATGAGAGTCTTATGCAACTGGAAGCCAATCCGCTGGCGATAGCGCCACTGGAACAGGTTTTCAGAACCATGCATACCATAAAAGGTGCTGCGAGTATGTTTGGTTTCGAAAATATAAGTCAGCTTGCACACTTACTCGAAACCGTTTTTGATAAAGTTCGCCAGGGACATTTACCGGTGTCAGATGACCTCATCAGTATAACACTGAATTCTTTCGATAAAGTAAGAGACCAGCTCGGCAGAACAAACGCAGGCAAACCTATTAAAGATGATTTTCTCGATGAACACATCGGGCAGATCACACAATTTCTCCGAAGCGTTGATGTATCTGATAGCACAGGAGAAGCCGGAGCCGTTAACCAGGAAAGTACTTATCTGCTGGTTATAAATCCTATCATTCAGATAGAAGCAGGCAGCAATCATCCGATTATATATATAGTAAAAGACCTGGAGACGCTGGGCAGTATAAAAATACAGGAGTATAAAAACAATGACGAACGCATTACACAATGGCGTATTGTTCTTTCAACCACTGTTTCTACCAGTGAAATTGAAAGTTACTTCATCTTTGTTGAGCACGAATGTAAAGTAGCACTCCGCCACCTGGCCGCAGGAAATCTTCTCGAGTCAGCAGAATTTCAGGAGATCATTAACCGCTACTATGCCGATGACTATAGCGAGGCAGAGCTCATTATAATCACAAAAGAATTTTCTGATAGAAATAAAAGTATCGTTAGAACTGAGCAATCCGCAGAAGATGAGTTGCCGGGTAAACGAATCATTCAGGACAGTGTAATCAAGGTTGGCAAGCATAAGATCGATGATCTCATTAACTGGATCAGTGAACTAATTATCCTGCAGGCGCAATTGCTAAATATAGCGCAGCACAATCGCATTACGGCACTGGACGAGATCACTGAGCGAATGGAAACGGTGATTAATCACCTGCGCGATACATCGCTCGAAATAGGTCTTGTACCGGTAGAAGTGCTTGTCACCAAGTTTAAGCGTCTCGTACGCGATCTTTCTAAGCTGCAGGGTAAGAAAGTTAACTTCCTGTCGAAGGGAACGGAGACAGAAATGGATAAGGATGTGATTGAGATGATGACCGATCCTATCATGCATCTTATCCGCAATGCTATAGATCACGGCATTGAACGACCCGAAGTACGTAAGAAAGCCGGCAAGCCGGAGTATGGAACGATCAAGCTAAAAGCATTTCGCTCCAATACATTTATCAACCTTATTGTTAGTGACGATGGTAAAGGTATAGATCGTGAGCGGGTATTGCAGAAGGCAATTGAGCAAGGCATTGTAAAGCCGGAGGACAAACTTACCGATCAGGAAATATTCAATCTTATATTCAACTCCAGTCTGTCAACAGCCGACACCGTTTCGAATGTGTCAGGAAGAGGTGTTGGAATGGATGTAGTATATCAGCGCATTGCAGAATTACGCGGAAGTATAGATATAGCGAGTGTAGCCGGACAAAGTACATCGTTTCATATCAAGCTGCCTTTGTCCCGTTCCATCATCGATGGATTGTTGGTGTTAGTTGCTAATACATGTTATGTGTTACCGTTGAACGTTATTGAACGTATTGACAGAATACCCTTTACTCTACTGGAACGCGACAATCGTGTTTGTACGGATATACTGGTAAATGAATCACTGTTACCCGTGTTCTCGTTGCGTAAGAAATTCTATAATGGATCTATACCGCCCAAAACAACCGATATCATTTCGGTAGATGTGAACGGAATAAGAAAGGGCATTGCAGTGGATTCGATTCAGGGAAAGATACAGGCTGTACTGAAGCCTTTGGGAGAGCATTACCAGAATCAGGAGTTTATTTCAGGAAGCACCATTCTTGGTGATGGTACCATCGCGCTTGTACTGGATCCTCAACGACTTTTCAACACCTAAAAACAAAACCTATACCTATGCCCATGACCGAGTCATTATCGAATGCTTACCTCACATTCCTGCTGAATGATGAGAAGTTTGCTGTACACATCAACAGTGTGCAGGAGATTGTGGAGTTAAATCAATTCACCAAAGTGCCTAATACACCAGACTATATGCTGGGTATTATTAACCTGCGTGGTAAAGTATTGCCTTTATTGGATACGCGCCTGAAACTCGGCTTGCAGCCATCCGAGCGCACCAGTAAAAATCGTGTGCTGATCCTCGATATAAAAGATGTTGAAGAACGCACCACACAGATTGGCGCTATCGTAGATGTTGCCAAAGAAGTTGTAGCGATCGAACCAGATAAAATACAAAAGCCCACCGATCAGGATATATATAAACGATCAACACCGGTTACAGGCATTGTTAATTACCAGGGCGATATAACATTGATCATTGATATCAATAAAGTATTTGCTTCTGAAGATGTAAGTGTATTAGTCAGTCACGAACCTGTAATCTGATCAATATGCTGAACAAAATGACCATTCGTAACAAGCTCATTATGGCATTTGCCGCGCTTGTTTCCCTGATGATAATTATATTCATCATTGCGTATTTGCGCATTAGCATGGTAAGCGATCGCATCAATGCCATGATGAACGGCACGGTAGTACAACAGGTAAGTATAACACGCATCCGCCAATATACCGGTAACATTGTACGCGACCAGAAAAAAATTATTGTCGAAGCCGATCCGCAGCGAATCAGTGATCTGGCACAGCAGCTGGATGCAAGTGAAAAGACAATCGAGAAGGAACTGGCAACCATACAATCACTGAGCTCAGGTGAGTTACTCGCTATATCGCAACAGCTGGTAACCAAGTTGGAATCGATGATGAAAGTATCGAAAGATATCGTTCGGCTTGCCACTGAAGACAGTGAAGTATTAGCGACTGAAAAATCTTTCACGGAAGGCCGCGCGGAATTCACCAAGTCTATCGCTACGTTGGATGAATTGAGTAAATATATAACAGAGACCGGAACCAAAGAGCAGCTCACGGCCGTAGCAAGAGTAAAGAACGATCTTACAGCACTCTACAACCAGGAGAAAAATCTAATACTGGCATCAAGCGATGCTTTGCGCCAGGAAGTGCGCGATGAGACATCTGCCATAGAGAACGATCTGGAATTGGCTGTAACACAATTAAGCCGGACTATATCCGGTGAAGCGCTCTTGTTGATTGAACGCTATAGCCGTCAGTATGCTTCCTTCTATGCAGTGCATCGCGAAGTGATGGAGCTTGCCTTTAAGAGTACAAATGCGAAAGCGCTTGCGCTGTCAAACGGACAAGCCGATGTTGTTGCCGTTGATGTTGCTCAAACAGTGGACAGCTATCTCGACAAGGTAAATATACAGTTAGGCAAGGAACGTGAGGATACCAATGAAATGTATACCAGTGCGATGCGCATTATGGTTTCTATAATTTTTCTGGCGATCGTAATAAGCCTGGTAATGGCCATGTGGTTGTTACGTGGTATTATGGGTTCACTTAACAACGCAACGGATGTTGTGAAAAAAATATCAGCAGGTGATTTCTCTGCCGATGTAAAAGTGAGTACAGAAGACGAGATCGGTGTGATGCTGAAGCAATTTCAGCAGATGGTTGAGAAACTGCGCAGCTCGGTAAATATAGCGAAGCGTGTTTCGAAAGGCGATCTGATGATTGATTTTGAAGCTGAAAAGCAACGTGGCGGTGAGTTAGACGATGCATTGGAGCAGATGGTAACGAATCTGCGCGATATTGTGGTAACGATATATAACGGAGCAGACAATGTAACAGCTGCCAGTCACCAGGTAGCATCAGCCTCACAGCAGATGTCACGCGGAGCGCAGGAGCAGGCGAGTGCCACCGAAGAAGTTTCTTCATCTATGGAGCAGATGGCTGCGAACATTTTACAGAATACTGATAACTCACGCGAGACTGAAAAAATAGCAAGCAAGGCGTTGAAAGATATACAGGCCAGTAGCGAGTCCGTTGCAGAAGCTGTGGAGGCTATTACCGTTATTGCCGATAAGATTGTGATCATCGAAGAGATTGCATCGAAAACGGATCTTCTCGCACTCAATGCAGCTGTAGAAGCGGCACGTGCCGGCGAACATGGTAAAGGCTTTGCAGTGGTCGCGGCAGAAGTTAGAAAACTGGCAGAGCGCAGTCAGCGTGCAGCCGCAGAAATTACTGATATATCAGCACGTACCGTGAAGCAGGCAAGAGAATCAAAAGACTTGCTGAGCAGTACACTGCCCGACATTAACCGGACAGCAGAATTGGTACAAGAGATTGCTGCTGCAAGTGTAGAACAAAATCAGGGATCGACACAAGTCAACAAAGCAATTCAGCAACTGTCTCATGTTACGCAAGGCAATGCATCTGCAGCTGAAGAAATGTCTTCCAACGCAGAGGAGTTGAACTCACAGGCAGAAGAACTCAAAGCTGCTATCAGTTACTTCCGGGTAGATTATCGCGCACGTAAAAGTGTAGCACGCTCCAATGGCAATACCAAAGTCGCTGATACCTCCCGTTTTAAAACTGCTGCTATATCTCAAACCTCAAATCACAATGGCCTTGACCTGAAACTGGATGATGCAATAAGCGATAGTGATTTTACAGAGTTTTGATTCTTAAATCATCCACGGGTTGCTTAGGCATGTGGAGTTGAATTGTGATGCCAAGTATATAAACCTATACCAACCTGTGGATGATAAAATAAATTATACCTATGAGTAATGTTGAGCCGGCAGCCATTCTTCAAATGGATAATGAAAGTTTTGTACGACTGAGCACGTATATAACCGATATGTATGGTATAAAGCTTCCCCCTGTAAAAAAGGCCATGCTCGAAAGTCGCCTCGGAAAAAAGGTGAAGCAGCTCGGCATGAACAGCTATAGGGAATTTTTAGACTATATCTTCAGCGACCAGGGAAAGAAAAAAGAACTGCTGAATGTTGTTGACCTGGTTACAACCAATAAAACAGATTTTCTTCGGGAACCGCTGCATTTTCAATTTTTATCGGACGCGCTGTTGCCGGGTTACGTACATAAGGCCGGACTAAAAAATATAAAAGTATGGTCGGCAGCGTGCTCTACCGGAGAAGAGCCGTACTCGCTGGTTATGGCACTCGAAGAATTTAAAAAGCGAAATATAGGCTTTGATTATACACTTGCGGCAAGCGACATTTCAATCCGTGCTATACAGACTGCGCATCGTGGTATATATACTCTTGATCGTATTGATACAATTCCGATCGATTGGAAAAGAGTATACTTTCTGAAAAGCAAAGACAGTACACGTAAACTCGTGCGCGTTAAGCCGGTCTTCCGAAGTAAAATTTCATACAAGCGTATTAACCTGGTTGGTGATGCATACGGAGTGCCGCCCGATAGTATGGATATAATTTTCTGCCGGAATGTGCTGATATACTTTGATAAGCCTACACAGGAGCAAGTAATTCGAAGGCTCACGGCATGCCTGAAGCCCGGTGGTATTTTATTTCTGGGCCACAGCGAATCTACTATGGGAATGGACGTATCGCTCAAGCAAATAAAGCCAACCATCTATCAGCGTCCGTATGCCTCCGCTTAAGCGCTATTTCATTACGAATGGGCAATTTCTGATCACCACAGTTGCTGCCGAAATATATACTGTGCTTGGTTCATGTGTTTCCGTTTGCCTGTGGGATAAACAAAAGAAAATGGGCGGCATGAATCATTACCTCATGCCAGGCTCTTTGGAGACGCGCTCCGGAGATCCGGACCTCGGTTATTCTTCAACATCCATGTTGATACGATCGATGTTAAATCGCGGAGCAAGTATAGAAAATCTTGAAGCCAAGGTTTTTGGTGGCTGCAACTCCTGGGCATCGTCAGACCAGACTATATTTTCGGTCGCACATCGAAATGTAGCAGTGGCCGATCAGTTGTTGAAAGATGCCGGGATACAAATTACAGCCCGCCATACAGGAGGCTATAGCTGACGGAAAATTATATTCAATACCGGCACTGGCAAAGTAAAGATGTATGTGCTTTCGAAATCTGCTGCAGAAGTAAATGAAGCGATCAACAAAGGTTTTGGTTGCTGACGCGCAATAAAAAAAGGAAGGCTATTAACCTCCCCTTTTCCTTGGGCTAAAACATGCGAATCAAAACAACGGAATATCTTGTCTAAAATTCACTCCGTTGGAGTTTAAAATAAGTTGTAGCAACTTATATCATGCAAATATAACCATAGTACGTTATGTTACCAGCAATCGAGTTGCTTTGTTTCGGGTGATGTCTTTTCTACACTTTAAGATTTGCTACGAAAATGCAAAGAGTGTATACAAAAATGTTACAGCTATACTCAATATTACACGCCTCCCGTACGCGCACCGTTTCCAAAATTGAATGTGTTTGTCAATAGAATCAGTTGTTCAGGCAGTCACTTTTTTGTTGAACGACTCAGGCAATAGTACATACGTCACGTTTCTTTTTACTGATTTTTCTTAAACGTTTCGGCAATCATCCCAATATGAGATGCATCGTGACGAAGATGAGAAGTGTTTTAATTGCCAATGCTTGCATACGCGTGTAAAATAATGTTTACCTCCTGAGGTATAGCGTTTGGACTATACCTCTGCACAGTTGAAAGGAGGGACGATACAATGATCTACAAAAAACTGGCAGACATCCCCGTTGATATACTTTGGTGCTACCGCGAATTCAGACGAGACGAAACTCCGGTGCCCTTTCTCCCTTTTGTAGAAACACATAATGTAGACGATGTAACGCGCTATATACATGCGCATGGACTTACTCCGCTTGAACTTACCGTGATAAAAAACAAAGCACTGCTTACTGATGGCAACCATCGTATTGTTGCAGCCAAACGGTTGGGCTACACTACGGTGCCCGTTGAAATCATCATGCACTTTGGTACTGGGGTAAATATGTTTTATGAACACACGCTTAACAGGTTCAAACCCATCAACACCGAACTCGAGAAACATTTGCGGAAAGCATTCTTTACAACGTGAAAAAAACTGCTTAAGCACGTTGCTAACAGGAAAAATATGCTTTCCGCATTTTTTTTGATTATTTATTCTGAAAAGTAGAAACATATTGTTCACTTTTACAGTATATATACAAACAACCCGATGGTCATGAAAGGATATATAGGCGAATTTGAGGAGCTTGTGCTGCTAACAGTGGCAAGTCTGGCGGAAGACGCGTATGGTGTAACCATTAAAGAAGCTATTGAAAAACGAACGGATCGCAGTATAAGCATGGGTGCACTTCACTCTACCATTACACGCCTGGAAGAGAAAGGCTACCTAAAATCATGGTTGGGCGAGCCAACGCAGGAACGAGGCGGAAGACGCAAGCGCTATTTTGAAGTAACACAACAAGGCAAAGTAGAACTACATAACATAAAAGCGTTGCGCGATGAATTGTGGAAGTTGTCGAAATCAACATTATCGCTCGCCAAATGAAACGCCCTCATAAACCACCCCGATTGACGGAGAAGCTATTTAGCTGGTACTGTCATTCATCAGCGATGGAAGATCTTCATGGCGATCTTGACGAACTCTTTTACAACGATCTGCAAAACATGTCTGCCAGACGTGCCCGTTGGAAATATCGGCAGCGTGTAGTCTCTCTGTTGTTTTCGTACGCAGTAAAAAAGCGAAAACAGAAAGCATCATATCATCATTATTCATTTACCTCTTTTCATCCTGCCATGCTAAAAAATTACTTTCTTATTGCTACGCGAAATCTATCCAAGCATAAACTGTTTACTATTATTAATGCCTTGGGTCTTGCAGTAGGTATGTCTATCGGATTGCTGTTGATAGCACTGCTTGCATTCCTGTGGCGTTACGATACCTTTCATGTTAATAAAGACAGAATATACCGGGTGATATCCTATACCAATGACAAGCGCAGTACACGTCCGTTTGCAACGGCACCGGCTCCCGTAGCACAGGCTTTGCAGGATGGCTTTACAGGTGTTGAAGAAGTAGTGCGCATCAATTCATCACTCGATGGTGAAGCAAGCTATAAAGGAAAAGATATACCGCTTTCCGGATATTATACCGAGCCGAACTTTCTGCGTGTATTTACATTTCCGCTCCTGAAAGGAAATATAGCCTCCGTACTTATTAAACCCAACAGTATGGTTATGACCGAAACCGCGGCTGTGAAAATGTTTGGTGACGAAGATCCTGTTGGGAAGGTTATTGAAATGCGCGGACATGACTTTGAAATTACCGGTATATTGAAAGATCATCCTAAAAATTCGCACATGCAGTTTGAAGTGCTGGCCTCTTATCAAACTTTATTGCAACATGAGAATGCCGCAGGACAAACAACGAGCACCTGGTTAGACCCGACTGATTCGTATGTATACCTGCTCCTTCCACCGCAATACGATATACCGCCTATTGAAAACTATATTAACAAAGTATCGGCACCTATATATGCGCAGTCGAAAGACTTCAAGGCACAGTTTGCATTGCAGGCACTTAATGATATTGCTCCCGGACCTGACCTGCGTTACTCGATCGGTCCGGAGTGGGACTATGCTTCACTGGGTATATTTATATTTCTTGTAATATTGATTCTGTTGCCAGCCTGTTTCAATTACGCCAACATTTCGATTTCAAGAGCCTTAAGACGCATGAAGGAAATTGGTTTGCGTAAAACGATGGGAGGTCAACGCAGCCAGATATTCATTCAGTTTGTTGTGGAAGCGATGGTAATTACGATGATCGCGCTCGTTATGTCTTACTATATATTTACTGTGGTTCGCTCCGAGTTTGTAAACATGCTGGTGGATTCAAGTGCTGTAGACCTCACGCCCGATCTTACTACCATTATTTACTTTGTTGGCTTTGCACTTTTTGTCGGGTTTATTGCGGGTATTGTGCCTGCTATATATTTTTCAAAACTCACTCCGGTGCAGGCATTAAAAACGCAGCCTGCCAGTAAAGGACTTACGGCTTTCAATTTCAGAAAGGTGTTGATTGTTTCTCAATTCGCATTGTCACTCGGATTTATTATGAGCGTGGTAATCGTTTTTAACCAGTATCGCCACACGCTGAATCATAACTTTGGATTTGACCAGGAAAATATACTTGATGTTGAGTTGCAGGGTACTGATCCGCAGATATTCCGAAACGA
Organism: uncultured Chitinophaga sp.; assembly: GCA_966211525.1. GTDB lineage: Bacteria > Bacteroidota > Bacteroidia > Cytophagales > Cyclobacteriaceae > Ohtaekwangia. Next base: position 11,363 of record CBIHOZ010000197.1, read on the forward strand.
ATTCGTCAAGCTCCCGGCCGCACAATCTATTTCAATGTCGTCTGGTGTGATGGGTACGGGAGCCGTTGAAAGCACCTGGATAAAAGAAAAGAACCTCATCGATTCGTTGGAAGTATACCAGATGTATATAGATGAGAAATATATAGCGAACCTGAACCTGACCCTGATAGCCGGTAATAACTTTTCGGAAGATATAGCGGCTAACAAAACACATGTTATCATTAACGAAGAGTTTTTGAAAACGCTGAAGCTGACAAGCGCTGCTGAAGCATTAGGACAGGTTATAACATCAACCACAGGTGAAGAAGTTACAGTAGCCGGTGTGTTGAAAAATTTTCACTATACATCTTTGCGGGAGCCCATTAAAAATTTCTTCTTTCGCTACGATCCTGCCCGTTTTGAGTATGCCAACATAAAAATGATAACGACTGATGCATTCAGCGCTATTTCAGAAATGGAAGCAAGCTGGAAGACATTTGCCGGTGAGAAGAAGTTTATGGCAAAGTTCTTTGATGATGAGATCAGCGATGCCTATTCCTCTTACTTTGGCATGATCAAGATCTGCGGCTTTCTTGGTTTACTGGCCATTACAATTTCATGTCTCGGGCTGCTCGGTATGGTTGTATTTACCGTGGAGAATCGCATCAAAGAAATTGGTGTGCGTAAAGTAATGGGTGCGTCTTCCTCCAGCGTCATTATACTGCTCTCGAAAGATTTTATGAAGCTGATGGTGATCGCAGCCATCATCGCTATACCGATAACCTATCTGTTCTTTGAAAAGGTATATCTGAACCTGCAATACTATCATGCTGATATCGGTGTGCTCGATATAGCAGTAAGCTTGTTAATTATGCTGTCGCTTGGCGTCACTACTATATTATCGCAGACTATACGGGCCGCGAAAGCAAACCCCGTAGATTCCTTGCGTCACGAATAATTAAAAATAATCCGGGAGATATACTATATAACGATCTCCCGGATCAATATCCAGCAGCCCATCGTAAGTACAAACCAGCCGAAAGCCTTGCGGAGTTTGAAGGAAGATATAGCACCGGAAAGTTTGTTGCCAATGAGAATGCCGATAACAGCAAGTGAAGTGATGGAGAGCAGGAATGGCCAGTCCATCGTATAATTCAGCACATCCCCCAGGAAGCCCATCAGCGAATTGATCGCGATGATAAACAACGATGTGCCTACTGCTGTTTTGAATGGCAGCCCTGTAAGTAATACAAGTGCAGGAATAATCAGGAATCCTCCGCCTGCGCCTACCAATCCCGTAAGGAACCCGATAAGTATACCTTCGATGAACAGGAGAACTTTTCGGTTACGATCATCGTCACGCTGAATCTCTTTTTTGTTTCTGATCATCGATACCGAAGCGAGTATCATCAGTATAGCAAACAGACTCAACAGTAAAACC
>CBIHOZ010000198.1:0-12710 GCA_966211525.1 uncultured Chitinophaga sp.
AGCGCATGTATCAAAAAACATATCAACATGCGCTTGCTTGAATCATAGAAATCACGAAGAAGGCTCAGAGTTGCACAAAGGTAATGGTGAATTTCTTTGTGTAACTCTGAGCCTCCTTTGTGTTCTCTGCGAAATTGGATTTCGTATTTACGAGTAACTTATAACGGATAACGACTATCCCAGAATCCGAAGCGCATCCTGCTTATCAATCCCCAGTTGAACCTTCAATCCTTCAAGATCGCTGAATTTGGCATCGCCACGGATCAGCTTGTGGAAATATAGCGTAAGCGATTCACCGTATATATCTTTTCCGAAATCGAAAATGTTTACTTCGATGTTACGTTTGGTTCCGTTTACCGTAGGCCGGTTGCCTATATATAGCATGCCTTTGTAGGTGGTATGTTCGTGCAGTACGGTTACTGCATATATACCATCGGCCGGAATAAGTTTATACTTGGTGTCTATCTCAATGTTAGCGGTAGGATAGCCAAGCAGGCGTCCTAATTTATCGCCCATTACCACGCGACCGGTAAGCGCATAGGGACGGGCCAGAAAATGCGTGGTGGTGTCGATGTCCCCTTCTTCCAAAGCCTTGCGCACTTTCGATGAACTTACACCAACATGGTCAACATCCTGCCTTGGAATTTCTTCTACTTCGAAGCCATAGCGTGGCGCATTGATCTTGAGTTGTTCGAAGCTGCCTTCGCGATTGTGACCGAAGCGATGATCGTAACCGATAACAAGTTTTTTAGTACCAATCGTCTCCACCAATATCTTCTGAATAAACTCTTCGGAAGTATACTGAGAAAACTCTTTCGTGAAAGGTATACGAACGAGGTGCTGTATGCCTTGTTCTTTCAGAAGCTCTGCTTTTTCCTCGAAGGTGTTGAGCAGCTTCAGTGTATCGTCTTCCGGATGCAGTACGAGCCGTGGATGCGGCCAGAACGTGATCACTACAGTCTCGCCATGGTTGCGTGAAGCAATCTCACGGAGTCTGTTCAATATTTTCTGGTGACCAACGTGAACACCATCAAAGGTGCCGCTGGTAACAACCGCGTAGTCTAATCTTGTAAAGTCATCGATGCCGTGATATATCTTCATACAGTATTATCCCCACTTTACGTCAACAGCGTATGATTTGAATATATATAATCTTGGTAATGTGTAATTCCTGGTAAGAATTGATCGATAATATGAATGGAATCCATCATCATTCAGTATATTCTTTGAAATCTGTCAGAGAGCTATCAAAATCAGCTTTCATTTTTATCATACCTTTTGCTAAACCTGCAGGGCGCTCTTTTTTCGGAACTTGATTATACTTTGTTCTTTCAAGAAGAAACTGCACGAATTCTTTTACCTCTTGTTTGAGATCTTGTGGCAAGGACTCAATCTGATAGTAAAGCTTAAGGTTTTTCATGCTCTCCAAATATACAAATGAATGATCATTCTACCTGTTCGATGGTCATTGCATCTTTCAACAAGAAAGAACCGATCCTCGTTCTGCAAAGTTCAGAAAGATATGCTCCAACACCAAGTGTATTGCCAAAATCGCGTGCTATACTTCGTATATAGGTGCCTTTGGAACATACAATCCGGAATGATACTTCTGGTAACTGGATATGGGTGATTTCGAATTCGCGAACTTCTACATCGCGGTGTTTCAACTCTATTTCTTTTCCGCTGCGTGCAAATTCGTAGGCACGTTTTCCTCCAACACGTATCGCTGAATGCATGGGCGGTAACTGACTGATGTTGCCAATGAAATTCTTTGTAGCGTCTGTTATAGCTTGTGGTGTAATGTGTGCTATATCGATTTGTTCACTTACCTCAGTCTCGAGGTCGTGCGATGGGGTAGTACTGCCGATCGTAAACTTACCGGTATACTCTTTCTCCTGGCCCATAAACTCTTCGATACGCTTGGTCATTTTACCCGAGCAGATAATTAAAAGTCCGGTAGCCAATGGATCTAATGTGCCTGCATGACCTATCTTTTTGATCTTGAGTTTATAGCGTAGTTTATTAACAACATCAAATGATGTCCACTCCAGCGGTTTGTTGACAAGAAGGATGCGGCCTTCTTCAGGTGTTGGATTTTGCATTATACGATGGAGAGTCCTACTCCAAGATAGTATAGTACGAGTATAACAATGCCGAGTACAATGCGGTAGTACCCAAACAGCTTAAAGCCATGCTTCGTAAGAAATGATATAAAGGATTTGATAGCGATCATCGCTACGATGAATGCTACTACATTGCCGATAGCGAACAGGGTAATTTCGTTTGAGCCGAATGTACCACCTTCATCAAAGTATTTATACATCTTCCATAAAGTGGCAGCGAACATGGTTGGTACTGCGAGGAAGAATGAAAATTCTGCCGCTGTCTTTTTATTGAGTTTTTGTGTGAGACCTCCGATGATGGTGGCAGCTGAGCGCGACACCCCGGGAATCATGGCGATGATCTGAAATATACCGATCTTCAATGCCGAAGGATAATCTACTTGCTTGTCGCTCTTTTCATTCTCCTGGAAGATCTTGTCAACAAACAGGAAGAATATACCTCCGAGTAATAATGTATAGCCTACTACATCTACCCGTTCCAGTAATGCATCGATGGTATCATTCAAAAGAAAACCAACAATGGCTGCGGGTATAAAAGCAACGAATAGTTTAAAGTAAAAGTCGAGCGACTGAAAGAAGCGCTTCCAGTACAATACAATTACCGAAAGTATAGCACCCAACTGGATGGCTACGGTAAACATTTTGGTGAACGGATCACTGGCGATTCCCATCAGGGATGAACCGATGATCATGTGCCCCGTAGAGGATATAGGTAAAAATTCCGTAATGCCTTCGATGATGGCAAGTATGATAGCTTGAAGAATCGTCATGCGAATGAATTTCGGATTCCGTCATGGATATACTTTGTTAACCTATATCTCTGACGGAATCAGGAGAATAAACTATTTGGTTGGCTTGTGCAGTATAGCGTAGATCTGAATGATAAATCCAGCCATAACAACGATAGGACCGAGCGTAAGTCCTAAAAATCCGAAACCATGCGGAGCGCTGTCAAGCGACATGATTACGAACCCGAGGATAATGGCGGCTACACCGATAATCATCCATTGATAATTCTTTTTGCCAAAGGGAAGTTTGCTTTCCATGTATAGTATATATTTTATCAGTACAATTGATCAAGTGACATGCGCAGGTAGCGGTTGATGGAGAAGAAGGTGCCGAGTACAGCAACGATCATCCCGATCACAATCAAACCACCGAGCATCATCATGAAGTGTTCCTGGTTATGAAGCAGTGCCAGGTCTGTTATTTTGCGTTGCGCATAATCGGATAGAGACCATAACAACAGCGAGGTGATAACCCCTGCGAGTATTCCATAAAGTGCAGCGCGCACCAGGAAGGGACGTTGTATAAACCAGCGTTTGGCTCCTACAAGCTGCATGCTGCGAATGAGAAAACGTTGTGAAAATAACGCGAGACGAAGTGTGTTGTTAATGAGCAGCACAACGGTGATCAGCAACAATACGATCAGTCCAATGAGTATAAACCCAAGCTTGGTAACATTGCTGTTAACCGATTCAATGAGGCCTTCTACATAGTATACCTGGAAGACACCGTTCATTTTCTGAAGGTCGGCCTTGATCTTTTCCATTTGTTCTTTGGAGTGGAAATCAGGATCGATGTTTACGAGGAAAGCATCTTTGAGCGGGTTCTCACCGATGAACTGAGTGAAGTCTTCTCCAGTCTCGGCTATAAATTTCTTGGCGGCTTCATCTTTGGAAAAGAACGCTACACCTTTGCCGTCTTCACGATTCACGAAGTCCATGGAGAGAAGCTTATTCTCGATTTGCAGACGCTGTGTTTCCGTGAGGTTTGATTTGAGATATACCTGCATCTTGATGTTCTGGCGTACCTGGTGCTCCAGCTCCTGCGAGTATATAATAAGCACACCAAACAAGCCGATAACAAACAGGGCAAGTGTAATGCTTACGACTACACCAATGCCGGGGTAGCCACCTAATTTCTTTTTACGGGCTTTCTTCTCCATGTCAACTGCCAAAGTTATGATAAAATACCAAATAGTAGCATAACGGTGCGGGCAGATGCCTGTTGTGCTATAAATAAAAAATCCCGCCAGGGCGGGATTTTTATATCGTTATCTTTTTGTGCTGGATCAGTTTCCGGATCTGTGCTCCTTCAACTTCTTGATAAGCGTCTGGTCGGTGATGGCAGTGAGTGGCTTCACCTTTTCGTTCGCTTCGTTCAGCAGGTAGTACTTGTTCTCGTGGAAGAGGAATACCGTGTGCTTGTTGTCGCTGAAGAATTCCATGATCTCGATAAGCTTCTTGTCAAACGGACCGAACAGGTATAACTCACCATTTTTAAACTGATAGTGGAAATTATACTTCTTGTTGTTGGCATCTGTCTTAACCGTGAGCGTAGTTTTATTTGCTTTCGGAGCGCTTTCAGTAGCGGTCTTTTCGTCAATTGCCTTTGTGCTTTCGGTTTCTTCACCGGGTTCAAATACATGAATCTCTGGTTTTGAAACGCTGTCTTTTTGCTTCGGAACAATAACCGGTTTGCTTACGCTTGTCGATTCTTTCGTAGTTGCAGGTTGCAGGTTGCTAACTGCAGGCTGTTGTTTCGGTTGCTCAGGCTCCGGTGTTTCCGTTGATGGTGATGAAGAAGCCGGGGCAGTTGTTGTTGCTTCAGCTTCGTTTGTTGGCACAGGCTCCGTTGGTTGAGGCTCGGCCGGAACTTCCGCAGGCGTTTCGGTTTGTGTGATCTGTTGTGCCGGAGTTTCTGTTTCTTCTTTATCGAGATACAGATAGATACCGGTCGCTACCAGACCAGCAACAGTAAGACTGATCAACGTTTTGACACCGATAGAAATTTCTGAACCATGCACCGATGATACCGGTATATTGTTCAGCATATTTTTCAGTTCGGCTGTGCGTGCCTTACGAAGACCTTCTGCAATTTTCTGCTGCAGTTTGTGTTCGCGCTGGAGGTCTGCATCGCCCTGAAGTTTTTGTTCGAACGCAGCTTTGTCGGCTGCACTCAACTTGTTGCGCAGGTATTCATCCAGCAGTTCAAAATCTTTTTCTAATGCCATAACTCTCTAATCCAAAAAATCATGCTCAGAATACTGAGCCTTTACTAATTCATCCAGTTTCATTTTGCATTTATACTTCTTGGTCTTGGCCGTGTCAGTATTCGCGAACCCTAATTTGTCTGCGATTTCCTGCATCGACATTTCCTCGAAGTAATAATACATCAGCACTTTTTTACAGGTTTCCCCAAGTTGCTCGATGCATTTTAAAATGATACGGTCGCGTTCGGCAGTTTCCGTATCCAGTGAAACAGCAGAGTCTTTCTCTTCATTGGAGAGGCGCTTTTTACGATCCAGTTCCTTTCGCCACAGGTTCTGACAAATGCTGTAGATATAGGTACTGATTTTCGAAGTCATTACCAGGTTGCCTGAGGTTGCTTTCTGCCAGAAAACGATTAGTGCATCCTGATAAATATCCCGAGCCTCTTCTTCTGTTCCGCTGTTGGTGATGACAAGCTTGGTCATCATCCGGTAATATTTCTTATACAAGAACTCAAGAGCCTTCTCATCACCTTTGCTGATGCGCTCGAAGATCTCCTTCTCGTCCATGTGTGAGCTCGACCTGTATACCATCTTTAAATAAAGTTGTAACCGCCAGGGTTCCTTTTTTGTGTATTTTTCTGCGAATTAACGAATATAGAAGATCAATTTGTACGTGTCCACGTTTGCGTTCGGTAAAAAGGACCCCAGTAACCCCGTACTTTCAGCTCGTTTCCTTCCAGCCAGAGCTTGCATTTATATACCTTTCCTTCTTCCGGATCGAGTATATTTCCTTCTGAATATTCGCTGCCCGACTTCTGCATGTCTTTAATAATCTCCATGCCGATTATCTTCTTGTTATAGCGGGCGTCATCTTCCGGGCACTCGTCACAAACGGGGTCCGGCTCCTCTCCGGCAGCAGGAAATATCTTTATAATTTTTCCAAAAACCTTCCCGTTACGCTCAAAGATTTCGACAATAGACCGCTGTTTGCCGGTCTTGTCATCGATAGTCTTCCATGTTCCGGATATGGATTGTGCGTATCCGGAGCACGCAATTAAAGCAAGAAGGAGAGGGGCTATCCGTTTCATCGTCAGGAATTGTAGGTGATTAAAATTTTTTAAAAATAGTCTATTTTAGGTCTTATCACAGCAATACTCCGGCCTAGTCAACAATACGGGCGGTGCTTCGGGATGCGCTGGCGTTATGTATGGCCTGTTATATTTTGATCTATACCAGTAAATATAGACCGCGCCTGGTGGTATAAATCAAAAGCCCCGGCAGTACCGGGGCTTTTATAAAGTCTGTATAGATCTATTTGATTTTAACCGAAGCTTCACTGATTACTTCCATCTTCGGCTTCACCGGTTCTGCTTTGGCAGCCGTGTGATCTTTGTGCGAGATGTGTGGTGCTATAATAAGTGCCACGATCGAAGTAAGCTTGATCAGGATGTTCATGGATGGACCAGATGTATCCTTGAACGGATCACCAACGGTATCACCAGTTACAGATGCCTTGTGTGGTTCTGATTTTTTATAGTATGTCTGACCGTTGATCTCAACACCTTTCTCAAAAGATTTTTTAGCGTTGTCCCATGCACCACCGGCATTCGACTGGAACATACCCATCAATACACCGGATACTGTAACACCCGCGAGTAAACCACCGAGTACTTCAGGCCCAAATGTAAATCCTACAAGAACCGGAACGATCAATGCTATAGCGCCTGGTGCAATCATCTCACGAATAGAAGCTTGCGTAGATATAGCCACGCATTTTTCATATTCAGGTTTGGATTTATACTCCATGATGCCCGGTATTTCACGGAACTGTCTGCGTACTTCGTTTACCATGTCCATCGCAGCACGACCTACGGCCGCTATAGCCAATGAGGAGAATATAAATGGAATCATACCACCTACAAATAAACCTGCCAGTACAGGCGCTTTATATATATCGATAGCGGATATACCGGATATACCTACGAATGCAGCAAAGAGCGCGAGTGATGTAAGCGCAGCCGATGCAATGGCAAAACCTTTTCCCGTAGCAGCAGTTGTGTTACCAACGGCATCCAGGTTATCGGTACGATGACGAACTTCTTCCGGTAACTGACTCATCTCTGCTATACCACCCGCATTGTCTGCGATAGGTCCGAAGGCATCGATCGCTAACTGCATGGCTGTTGTTGCCATCATGCCGGCCGCTGCTATAGCAACACCGTATAGTCCGGCGAATTCATATGAACCAATGATACCACCTGCCAGCACAAAGATCGGTAATACCGTAGATTCCATACCTACTGATAAACCACCAATGATGTTGGTTGCGTGACCGGTACCGGATTGCTTGATGATGGAAAGCACCGGACGTTTACCCATCGCGGTATAGTATTCCGTAATGATACTCATCAATGTACCTACTACTAATCCGATAATGATTGCTATAAATACATCGGTAGAAGTAAACTCAACACCACGATGTACCAGTGTTTCCGGAAGCAAATGTTTAACTGCAAAGTATGAAGCTATAGCCGTCATGATAATGGATGACCAGTTACCGATGTTCAATGCTTTCTGTACACTATCCGTCTCATTCTTGATGCGAACGAACCATGTACCTACTATTGAGAAGATCAATCCAAGACCAGCGATCAGCATCGGTAACAATATAGGAGAGAGACCACCAAATTTATCAGACGATGCATCGATCTCCTGACCCAATACCATTGTTGCTAATATAGTGGCTACATATGAACCGAATAAGTCGGCACCCATACCGGCAACATCGCCTACGTTATCACCTACGTTATCGGCGATCGTAGCAGGGTTACGCACGTCATCTTCCGGTATACCGGCTTCAACTTTACCAACCAGGTCAGCACCCACGTCAGCAGCTTTGGTATAGATACCACCGCCTACACGCGCGAACAATGCGATTGATTCCGCACCCAATGAGAAACCAGCGAGTACTTCAATCGCTTTTTTCATTTCAAGTCCGGTGATGGCAGCGCCTTCCGGTACAAAATATTGGAAGAATATAATGAATAGTCCGCCAAGACCAAGTACAGCAAGACCGGCAACACCGATCCCCATTACGGATCCACCGGTGAAGGAAACTTTCAAGGCATGCGCAAGACTGGTACGTGCAGCTTGTGTTGTACGCACGTTGGCCTTGGTAGCGATCTTCATTCCGATATAGCCCGCGAACGCAGAAAGTACAGCACCAATGAGGAAAGATATAGCGATGACCGGGTGAGAGTCTTCCACCAAACTGCCTGACCATCCTAATAAGATAGCGGCTATCACAGCGAAATAAGCAAGAACTTTCCACTCAGCTTTCAAAAATGCCATGGCACCATTGGCAATGTAGCCGGCCAGTTCCTGCATTTTGGCGTCACCTGCATCCTGCTTGGTTACCCACGCGGATTTGATCGCCATCGCGATCAACCCAATTATCCCGAGGGCGGGGATCAAAAGTAAAGTACTATTCATTGTTTAAGATTTAAGGGACCTGATTAAATACATAAAAAACCACCTTGTTTATACAAGATGGTTTTTCAGTAACAACAAATATATAAATAGGTGGCAAACTGCCAAAAGAAGCAGCGCACAGGTTTGCGCGCGATTGTTAGATGCCATCAAGGTGTTACACCAGACAGCGGAGTTTACTTGTGATGAGGGGTATAATTGCTACAATCCGAACATCTTCTTGAGCGCGATCCACAGATTTTTCTTTTTGAGATCGTCCAGGTTGCTGATCGCATCGGCTGCAATAACCGACACACCATTCACTGTAAGGTGCTCATATACTTTGTCAGACGTTTTGAACACAGCGCCCAGTGCCAGCACTTTGGTTGGTGCCAGTGGCGCGAGATCTTCTACCGTAAAATCTTTCCGGGTGATGATCTGCACTGCCGGCAGACTCAATCGCAAAGCCGCAAGCATCTTGGATAGTACGGTGCGTTCGTCTTCCGTATGTTCTTCCCACGAACGTGAAAGTATAATGAGTACACGCGAAGGTATCTGGTAAAGATCTTCCTGGTACAGGCTTTCGATGACGGATGTCTGGCTCACGCTTCTTTAATATCAAATATAGATCTCAATTCATTCGCCTCTTGCGGCTTCATTCTTCCTGAAAGTATCAGGCGAAGTTGTCGTCTGCGAAGTGCACCGCTATAAAACTCTTTTTCTTCTTCAGTCTCGGGTTCTACTTCAGGCACGTTAACAGGTTTGCCGTTTTGATCGATCGCCACAAATGTAAAGTATGCAGCATTGCTTTCAAACTTGTGACCGGTCGGTACATCTTCTGCTTCCACATCAATGCGTATCTCCATAGAAGAGTTGAACGCACGCGTAACTTTCGCCTTTAAGGTAACAACGTTACCGAGTCTGATCGGATGTTTAAAAGATATATTATCCACCGAAGCCGTTACCACGGTAGAGTTGGAATGTTTTTGTCCGGCAATAGCCGACACAATATCCATCCAGTGCATGAGGCGTCCCCCCATTAAGTTATTCAAAGTGTTGGTATCATTCGGCAATACCAGCTCCGTCATACTGACGAAAGACTCGCGGGGAAATTTTTTTTTACGCATCTTTTTTAGGTGTTTAAGTGTGTACGTGTGTGGGTGTTTATGTGAAGTATAGATTTTATACGTAAAAACGTAAACACCTACACACGTAAACACTTCATAACATTCGATTGCATAGCGCTAATAAGCGTTAGTTCGTGCAAAAATCTAAAAAAATAGTTTGCAATCAAGTATATCATTTCATTATTTCGGTGCGCCTTATGCAAGCAACACAAAATATAGCATCATCTTCTTTCTTCTCATTCGGGGAGACGATTGCTTGCATTACTCCGATAGCTATTATTTCTATTATTACCATTACCATCATTACGGGGTGACCCCGTGCTCATTCTATACCCCGGCCCCATTAGGATTATGTCCGTCTCCAGGAGATGATATCGTAAACCAACAGTTTAAAATAGAAATACTACACCCTGAATAATTATTGTTCATGAAAATATTAAAGTTCGGTGGCTCATCGGTAGCTACTCCTGCGAGAATACAATCGGTTATAGAAATAGTAAAGCCTTATCTGAAAGGCGATGTTGCCGTAGTCTTTTCCGCTTTTGGCGGAGTTACCGATGTGTTGATCAGCATCAGTAAACTCGCACTGGAAAGTAATCTTGAATACAAAACCAAACTGGCTGACATAGAAAAGCGCCACCTTGATGCTGTACGCGAACTGATCGGTGTACAAAAACAGAGCAGCATCCTGGCGCAGGTAAAGTTTATGATGAATGAACTGGAAGATGTACTGCACGGTGTCTTCCTGGTGAAAGAGCGTACACCCCGTACGTTGGATTATATCATGAGCTTTGGTGAACGTCTCTCAGCCTATATTATTTCAGAAGCTTTTAAAGATAAAGGTGTAGCAGCAGAATTTCTCGATGCGCGTAAAGTAGTTCGTACCGATGCGCACTTTGGTTATGCGAAAGTAGACTTTGATGTAACAAACAAACTCATCACCGATCATTTCAAAAATCATTCAGATCTTCAAATCATCACCGGATTTATAGGTACATCTGAAACCGGTGAGACAACAACACTCGGTCGCAGTGGTTCTGATTATACAGCAGCGATCTTTGCCGGAGCCTTGCATGCATCTGATCTTGAAATATGGACGGATGTTGATGGTATGATGACGGCCGATCCGCGCCTGGTGAAGAAAGCCTTTACCGTGCCACAGATGAGCTATGAAGAAGCAATGGAACTATCGCACTTCGGAGCGAAAGTAATTTTCCCGGCTACCATGCAACCGGCCATGGTAAATCATATACCTATATGGATCAAAAATACGTTTAACCCGACTTTCGAAGGAACGGTTATTCACGCCAATGCTAAAAATGGCAAACTCATCAAAGGTATATCTTCGATGAACAACGTGAGTCTGCTCAACGTACAGGGTAGTGGTTTGTTAGGTGTAGTAGGAGCATCGATGCGATTGTTCGCTACGCTGGCGCGTGAAAAGATAAGCGTGATCCTCATCAGCCAGGCATCCTCTGAGCACTCAATATGCTTTGCGATTGAAAACCAATATACCCGTCAGGCAAAATCGGCGATCGATAAAGAATTTCAATACGAGATACGCAACGAAGAGATTGATGAAGTGCAGGTAGAAACGGATTTGTCTATCGTAGCCGTTGTAGGCGATGGTATGAAACATAGTCCGGGTACCAGTGGACGCATGTTCAGTTCGCTGGGTAAGAATGGTGTCAACGTGATGGCTATTGCACAAGGATCTTCCGAGCGAAATATATCAGCCGTGGTTCGCCAGTCTGATGTGGCCAAAGCGCTGAATGCATTACACGAAGCGTTCTTCCTTTCTGATCGTAAAGTGTTAAATGTATTCCTGGTAGGTACCGGTTTGATCGGCAGCTCGCTGGTAAACATGATCGAAGAGCAATACAATAAACTTGCAGAAGAAAATCTGCTGGAGGTAAATGTAGTGGCCGTAGCCAACAGCAAGAAAATGTTGTTTAATGAAGATGGTCTCAAGCTCACATCCTGCATCGATGAAATGAAGAAAGATGGTCAGCCGATGAACATGAAAGAGTTCGCTGACAAAATGATAAGTCTCAATTTACCGAACAGCATCTTCGTAGACTGTACTTCGAGTGAAGAAGTTACGGCTGTATACGAAGCTATACTATCCGCTAACATCTCCATTGTAACACCGAATAAGAAAGCGAACTCGGCTTCGATGGAACAATATATCAAGCTAAAAAAGACAGCCTTCAAGCGCGGTGTCAAATTCCTGTACGAAACCAACGTGGGCGCTGGACTACCAGTTATAAACACCCTGAACGATTTACTGTTGAGCGGTGACAAAGTTATCAGCATTGAAGGTGTATTGAGCGGAACGCTGAACTTTATATTCAGCTCCTATACCGAGGGCAAGAAGTTCAGCGATGTAGTAAAAGAAGCTAAAGAGAAAGGCTATACCGAGCCAGATCCGCGCGATGATTTAAGTGGTATGGATGTAGCGCGCAAGATCTTGATCTTATCCCGCGAAACCGGCTTGTCATTTGAACTCAACGATATACAGGTTGAAAACCTCGTACCTGCCGATTGCCAGAAAGGAAGCGTAGATGATTTCTTCAAGACACTGGAGAAACATGATGCATCGTTCGAGAAACTTCGCGATGAGGCCTTCTCGAAAGGAGAGAAGCTTCGCTATATGGCCGTATTAAATGAAGGTAAAGTAAGTGTGAAACTGGGTTCGGTAAATAACCAGCACCCGTTCTATTCACTCTCCGGAAGCGATAACATTATACTACTTACCACGGAACGATATCATGAACGTCCGATGGTAATACGTGGCCCCGGTGCCGGTGCAGCAGTAACCGCAGCGGGTGTATTTGCTGATGTGATCCGTATAGGACATTACGCGAAGTAGCGGGGGACGTTGACCGTTATACGTTAACCGTTATAAGTTATACGTTAATGGTTTACGGCACGGCTAAATATATACCTCCACTACGCACACTCACACCCAATAACGATTAACTAATAACGGTTAAC
>CBIHOZ010000199.1:0-12603 GCA_966211525.1 uncultured Chitinophaga sp.
TCCGGAGAATCTTGTTCTTTTTTCATGTAGTTGGCATTGGATTTCGTAGAGATTTGTTCTTAAAAATTTAATAAAACTACAGAAATATCCTAAAACAACTCGTCTGTTCGGACATTCTGTTCCGGCATACTAATTTTGGCGGAACACTGGAATTATGGAAAGTCGAAAGAAAATCATCCTGTTGGTCGCTTGTACTGCTGTTTTGTTTGAAGCGCTTGATATAGCCATCATTAACCTGGCCATGCCGCTGGTTCGTGCGGATTTCAATTTGGACAACAGCACGGTGCAATGGCTTCAGACGGTATATATACTTTCGTATGGAGGCTTTATGATTGTCGGTGGTAAACTTGCCGATCTTGCCGGTAGGAAGAAGATCTTTATGATTGGGGCCACCTTGTTCCTGATCACATCGTTGGGTGCTGCGTTGTCTTTAACATTTGAACAACTTATGCTGTTTCGCCTGGTGCAAGGTATAGGTGCTGCGTTTGTTATGCCATCTGCCCTCTCCATTATTACGCATACTTTTGAAGAAGGACCTGAGCGCAGCAAAGCGATTGGTATATTCAGTGCGTTTGCAGCGATTGGTTCCGGCACAGGACTTTCACTTGGCGGAATCATTGCTACTTATAGCGGCTGGCAAGGTGTGTTTTTTATAAATGTACCGGTGATTGCTGTTACCTTGTTTATCGGTTACATCTATATACCGGCAGACATCCGTGTAAAGAAAAAGAACCGGGCCGATATATTTTCCGCAGTGATACTTACTTTAAGCATCATGCTTCTCTCCTATTTCGTGCATGAATTGATGCATTTCCCGGACCAACCGTTTGTAATGACAGCAATTTTGCTGTTCATCGTTACAGCGCTGTATATATTTATTGTGCGAAACCACAAGCGTAACGATCCGCTGATTGATTTTTCTATTTTCCGCGCAACGCTTCCGTTACAGGGAAATATAGCATCTGTTTTCCTGGGCGCTTTTTTTACCAGCTATCTTTTTATATTATCACTCGTGCTGCAGCAAAACATGAAGTATGACACAGCAACGGCCGGGCTACTGCTTTTGCCGTTCAGTATACTTTCAGTTTTGGTAGGTAAATTTATGATTCCGGTGCTCGTTCGCAAGATGGCCGTTCAGCAGTCATCGTTACTGGGAATGAGTACGATGTTACTGGGCGGTATATTATTAATCGTTGTCCTCACAACAGGTCATCCGCTGATTGTTTTGTTGTTATCAGTAGCGTGTGTTACGGGGATTGGTATTGGCGTAACCTTTACAAGCGTTACGGTTATGGCGATGCATGGTATACCACAGCAACACCACGGACTGGCATCCAGCGTGGCAACTACAGCTTATTTCTTCGGTGGCGGTTTAGGACTCTCCATTCTCGGACCGTTCCTTGAACTTAGCGTAAGTGAAGGTTCTATAAATATACTCCCGGCTGTATGCGTAACATTATTTGCGGCTGCGGGGGTGGTCTATTTACTATTGACGAGGAAGCGATCTGTGTTAATGGCAACCTGATTGGATATTTGCTTCCGAGAACACAAAAGAACCATACTAAAATGCAAACGAACATTGTATAGATTCTGACGCTATACCTTCACATGCTTTTTATCAAGATCGCGTGGTCTGAAAAATCCCTTGATGCAGTTCGGGTTAATGACACAAAGCTGTATATGGTCTTTCTCCCTAAAACCTGCGTTGGGATACAAATGCTCTCCTTCCCAAAATACACCTCTCACAGAGTCATACGGCTGTTTTCCTTCTTCACTTCTTACCGTATGAAGCGTTTGAATCACAGCACAATCCAAATTACGGATCAACAAATCATTGCTCTTTGGCAAGCGATAATTCTCCGGCAATTCTGATTCCAGCGCGCATAACAATTCATAACTGCCTTTCAGCAATTGAAGGTTTTCGTAGTCAAGCAAATCAAGACAGTATCCCAAGTTGATTACCGCTCCTAAAACAGCCGGCTTCTTAACGGGTTTTCGCGAACGTCCCGGATTATTTTTCAAGATATTAGCATACTCAAGTGCTCTTGAAGGACTATTCTCCCAAAAGTAGATCCCATGTCCTAACCAATCGTACTTGTTATAACTATAGCCAAGATTTTGATTTTCGAGAAGAACGCTCTCTGCAACTGACTCGTCACACCCATGAAACCCAAGCACTAAGCCGGTTCGTGTGGTATACATAAGTTTTTATAGTGCGAACTCAAATTTCCCTTCTGCGTTAAGATACCTGTCTTCATTAAAAACTTTCGAGAGGCAGACTTATCTTTAGCAAGCCGTTGCTTATATGTCCTAAGCAGTTGAATGAATTCTTTTCGTTCGTGTTCGCTCATGGTTCTGTAGTATAACTGATACACAATATATCTCCAAATATACAGATTAAATTAAAAACAGCTAACCGTAAAACAGAATTGTATGCTATAACTAAATACATTGCGCGAAGAACACGAAGAAGGCACAAAGTTTCACAAAGAGATTTCTTTATGAAAGCCTTGTGCCTTCCCTGCGAACTTGCATGTATGATTTTCTAATAACGATTAACGGATAACGATTAAACGCATCCCGCTAATCCGCCCGGTTCTTCGGGCATACGATTTCCCAAAGATGTCCATCGGGATCTTTAAAGTAGCCAGTATATCCCCACGCTTCTTCTTTCGCAGGGCTCGGTATAGATCCGCCCGTGCGAAGTGCACCTTCCAATATAGTATCAACTTCTTCTTTGCTGTCAACCGCGCAGGATAGTATACATTCAACTGAGCTGTGTGACAAATGTGGTTCTGCCTTTGCCAGTGTTGAGAATGATGCAAACTGGTTTCGTTCGATCAGGAATAACGAAAGTCCACCGTCCAGCTCAATGGCAATAATGCCTTCGTTGATACCTGGTGTGGGCAATCCGAGACCGTCACGATAAAAAGTCAGTGATCGTTGCAGATCACTGACTGGTAATGATATTACATTTATTTTGGGCTGCATGCTTTCACTATATATTGAGGGTTACAGATATAGTATAGATGTCATTTATGGATGCGGCTCGCAGCTGCTTCATCGAGGAACCAGTGTAATGAACCTCCATTCGGACGAATCAGTTGAGCAGGATACTCCTGTATATTCTGCTCTCCTTCCAGTATATGTTGCACTGCTTCAGCTTTCGATGGTCCATATACCAGGAAAGCAATCGCTGCCGCCTGGTTGATGCAAGGAGCCGTAAGCGTTATCCGGTTCATTTTTACCTTTTCGATATATAGTGCCTTTACCAGCGAGTCTTTCTCCTGCAGCACACCGGTATGGGGAAAGAGTGATGCCGTATGTGCATCATCGCCCAATCCTAACAGAACAAGATCAAATCGAACCAGGTTGTTAACAAAATATCCTTGCAGGTCCTTCTCATACGCCAGTGCCGCTTCTTCCGGTGCAAGCTCCGTTTTCATGCGGAAGATCTGTCCGGGAGAGATTTGCAATGCATCGAAGAGTGCCTTCTTTGCCATCAGGTAATTACTGTCGGGATGATCCGCCGGCACATAGCGCTCATCACCAAAAAAGAAAAATACTTTTGTCCAGTCGATTTGCTTCCGATAGCGATCAGACGCCAGCAATTCAAATAATTTCTTCGGAGAACTTCCTCCGGAAAGTACAAATGAAAATCTTCCGTGTTGCTGAATAGCTTCGTTTGCTTTTGTAACAACAAAATCTGCGAGTGCAGCTAACAGCGTATCGGCATCAGTATATATATACTTCATTATTTCTTTCGGTCGTTCTTTAACGGAAGTGTAAACCAATGGAAACCATCCTGCGCGATTAACGCCTCAGCGCTTTCCGGTCCCCATGAATCAGCGGAGTAATTCGGGAAGCTGAGACTTTTCTTTCCGCCCCAAGCATTTAATATAGGCATGAGTAAATCCCATGCCGCTTCAACCTGATCACCACGCATAAAGAGCGTCTGATCACCCAGCATCGTGTCTAACAATAATGTCTCATACGCTTCCGGTGTATCGCCAGTATACGTACCGTTGTAATCAAAGATCATATCCACCGGGTTAAGCGTCATGTCGAGCCCGGGACGTTTAGCCTGTACTTGCAAACGCACACTCATCTCCGGTTGTATACTAATGATCAACCTGTTCTGCTGCCATCCTTCTACGGCTTCAGACGGGAAGATCATGTGCGGTACATCTTTGAACTGTATAGTAATAACGGATGATGACTGATGCATGCGTTTACCCGTGCGCAGGTAAAACGGAACTCCATGCCAGCGCCAGTTGTCTACAAAGAATTTTATCGCTGCAAAGGTCTCTGTGTTGGAGTTAGGATTTACTCCCTGCTCCTCACGATAGCCAAGCACTTCTTTACCTTCGATCCAGCCTTTGCTATACTGACCGCGCACGGCATTTTTCTTAATGTCTTCCGGATTGAATTTACGCATCGAGTGCAGAACGTCTACTTTACAATCGCGCACTTTATCGGCTTCGAAACTTACCGGTGGTTCCATTGCTACGAGACAAAGCAATTGAAGTATATGATTCTGGATCATGTCACGCAGCGCTCCTGCATCATCATAATAGCCACCGCGATTACCCATACCGAGTTGTTCTGTTACCGAGATCTGCACGTGATCGATATAGTTCCGGTTCCATAACGGTTCAAAGACCGAGTTTGCAAAACGGAAGGCCATGATGTTTTGTACCGTCTCTTTGCCGAGGTAATGATCGATGCGGTATATCTGTTGCTCGGAGAATACACTTCCCAGCAGTTGATTGAGTTTGCGCGCAGAATCGAGATCATGTCCGAACGGTTTTTCAATCACAATACGTGACCGAGTTGTATCTTCTGCTAATTTATGTTTCGCTATATTTTCAGCGATGGTGCTGAAGAATCGTGGCGCTACCGCGAGGTAGTAAATTACATTTGGATCAGTGCCGGCTTCTTCACGAAAGGCTGCTATACGTCTCGATTGCTCTTCATACGTCTTGGTATCGTTGATATCCGACACCTGGAAGAAGACATGCTGAACGAAAGCATTCCATTTCTCTGGCTGCGGTTTTCCACTGCGCGAGAACTGGTTTATATCTTTCAATAAAACTTCACGGAACTGGTCATCGGTAAACGCGGTGCGTCCCATCGCTACAATGGAAAAGTGACTCGGCATCCAGCCGTCTACGAAAAGATTGTAGAGTGCCGGTACGAGCTTACGCGAGGTCAGATCACCTGTTCCTCCGAAGATGAAAAATATAGCGGGCTGTGCCTTAATTGAATCTGTTGTTGCGCTCATTAACTATGCGTTGGGGTTGTACTGTAGATATAGGGGTTAAGCATTTATTTGGCAAACCATTGTGTATGGAATACACCTTCTTTACCAATGAGCTCGTACGTGTGCGCACCGAAGTAATCGCGTTGTGCCTGAATAAGGTTTGACGGCATACGCTCGCTGCGGAATGCATCAAAGTAACTCAGCGATGCCGTGTACGCTGGTATCGCTATACCGGCAGCCGTTGCTGCTGATACAACGGTACGCATACCCGCCACTACACCATTTACTTTCTGTGCTATACCGGCATCCAGTAACAAATGTGGTAAGGTTGTGCTCTTCTTGTAAGCCTGGTATATATCTTCCAGGAAGGTTGAACGGATGATGCAACCACCACGCCAGATCAGCGCGATCTCGTCCATCTTCAAATTATAGCCATACTCGGCAGAAGCCTGCGATAACAAATGCATACCTTGTGCATAGGCGATCACAGTGCTGAAATATAGTGCCTGCTCCAGGGACTGAATGAACTGCACCTGATCTACGTTCAACTTCAGTGAACCACTTTTATACAGTGAAGATGCATCCGTACGAAGCTTTTTATATTTGGATAAATCGCGCATGGACACCGCTGTGTCGATCGTTGGAATCGGCAACTGTAAATCCATCGCTACTTGTGAAGTCCACTTACCGGTACCTTTCGAGCGGGCTTCATCTTTGATGTCATTCAACAACAAGTGGTCAGCACCTGGTTCTTTGAATGCAAATATATCGCGCGTGATCTCCACGAGAAATGACTGTAGTCTGCCTTCGTTCCACTGACGGAATGCTGCATGAATTTTATCGCCTGGCAATTCGAGCCCTCGCTGCATTACTTCATAGGTTTCCGCGAGAAGCTGCATCAATCCATACTCGATACCGTTGTGTACCATCTTCACAAAATGACCTGCTGATCCGGGACCTATATAGGTAACACAAGGATCACCTTTTACTTTCGCAGCGATTGCTTCAAATATAGGTTGAACAACTTTATAGGCATCGGGATTACCACCCGGCATCATACTTGGACCTTTGCGCGCACCTTCTTCACCACCGGAAACTCCCATTCCAAAGAAGTGGAGTCCTTTATTCTTCAGTTCTTCCGCTCTGCGATTTGTATCTGTAAAATGAGAATTACCTCCGTCAATAATCAGATCACCGGCATCCAGTAAAGGCGCAATCTCTGCGATAGCACTGTCTACAATTTTACCCGCCGGCACCAGCAGCATGACTGCGCGCGGCTTTTGCAGGTTGCCGACAAACTCTTTCAAGGATGTAAATCCCTTTACATCGCCTTTTACAGCTTCTTTACTCAGCATGGATACTTTAGCAGGATCTTTATCATAACCAGCCACTTTAAATCCGTGGTCTGCCATGTTCAAAAGAAGATTACGGCCCATGGTGCCAAGACCGACCATGCCCAAGAGATAAGAATTATCTTGCATTGTTATAGAGATAAAATATTATGTGATACAGATTTATATACTAATGATTATATAGTTCGATTCGTTACTTCTCCAGTTGCTTTACTTTGTTGAGCCTGCGTTGATGACGCTCGGCAGCGGTAAATTTAGCTTTCAGAAAAGTGTTTACAAGTTCTTTTGCCATTTCATCACCAGTAACGCGCCCCCCGAGACAAAGCAGGTTCATGTCATCGTCTTCAACGCCCTGATGTGCAGAGAAGTGATCATGTATCAATGCCGCCCGAACTCCGGGTACTTTATTGACAGCGATGGATGCACCAACACCACTGCCACAAACTGCTATACCGCGCTCTACTTCACCTGCGGCAACCGACCTGGCCAGCGGCACAACAAAGTCCGGGTAATCATCGGTGTCATCGCGCTCCATAGCGCCAAAGTCTTTTACATCATGCCGTTGTGCCTGCAGAAATTTTTTGATCACTTCTTTTAATGCAAAACCACCATGGTCGGCAGCGATACCTATTTTCATTTTGAGTTTATCGTTGGGTTGGTGTCACAAATATTGCGGGTTTTAAATTAAGCAAAGGTTTGGATTCCATCATTATCGTTGGAATTTTTGTAAAAATATAGCCGCTTTTGTACTTAGTATTGGAATGATTTGCAATACGACTGATCCCCTGCACAACGCGCTATATTTCCAAATCAGGCATGAAAAAATGTGAATATGACACGTTCGCTTAGATCGTTATTTGAAGCGAGCGGAGTCGCCTATGAAATACGATCAAGCGAACGTTCAACGTGACGCTATAGCTGCGTCATTTCGAGCGAGCCGAGTTTCCTATGAAATGCAAATTACCCCGCGAGAAATCCCCTCGCCAGTTTTATTTCATCAAGGTGATGTTCTGTTTCAGGTGGCCACTAAAGAGTACATCTATAAATGTAACATTGCTCCGATAACGGGGCTTCTCGCGGTGAGTAAGTGATATGATCTTCAAGCGCATGCTCGAAGTGACGGTATAGATGCGTTATTTCGAGCGAGCCAAGTTTCCTATGAAATGCGAACGATCCTGCGAGAAATCCCCTCGCCAGATGTGACGGTATAGATGCGTGAGTTGCAGGACATGATCTTCGCGCGCACGCTCTAATCTAACGCCATAGCTGCGGCTATAGATAGAGAAGTTTAGCAAGCGGGTTTCTGTCGGAAGGGGCGAATTCCATTGGAAATATGGCGCGCTCAACATGGCGATTGCTTTGTTTAGGCAGGCACTTGATCAGGTCCGATGGTTCAACGCGACCGAGGATCTTGCCTTCGCGCTTTATCACCGCATATACTTGTGGAGCATGACGTGAAGCCTGTCTTCGATCATACCGATCGAACAACCATATCTTGCCGTCTTTCTTGTATATAACTATATCGTTGTGACGCAGTTGATGCATTTTAGTTGATGTATACGCCCGTATTTGTTGCCGCTATATTTCGTATTATGCGATCGACAAAAAGCGCTATATATGCTCTTGACAACCAGCAAGAATGATCCGGTTACTTCTTCTGAAAAAGTATAGTCAGGATACGCGGGATGGAAGTCCGGTCGTCATCATCGAAGTGTTCATCGAGATTGGAAACGGTAAGTCCATGAACACGAGCAGCCTGGATAAAATCGGATACATTATGATTGAAGCATGAAACTATATGTGTACCGGCTTCCGTATCAAACCTGGCTTTCGATCCGGAGTATTGCTTGAACGGATGAAGCTCTCCTATATACAGATAACCTCCGGTTTGCAGTACGCGCGATGCCTTTTCAAAGATCGGGTCCAGATGCTCAATGTGCTCGAGTATCAGGCTGAACACCACCAGGTTGTACTGTCCTTCGGCAAATACCCACTCCGTTGTAATATCCGCTTGCCGGAATGTTACACGATCTGTTTTTACCTTCTCTTTCGCTTTGGCGAGCATCTCTTCGGAAAGATCAACAGCTGTGATATGTCCAGCGTTTTCAATTAGCCACTGCGTATTCTTTCCGGTGCCACAACCTATTTCAAGACAGCGATCAACGTGAATCGCATGAAGCATTTCACGAAGCGATTTCGCTTCCAGGTCGCGTGTCTTGTTTTGATTCGTATCGTATTGTGATGCCCACACGTTGTAGGCCTGCTGTACATTCATGGTTCCGATCTTCGTAGCAGTTTATATCAATGCTGTAGTTTTTATTTACCCGACAGACCTCTTCCTACATTTCCATCCCCTACTCCTTCGTCTTCATCTTCATCTGTATCGCTATATTCAAGCGAATTGTCATCATCATCGGGTGATCCCGAAAGTTCCTCGTGCTGCAGTGACTCCAGGTTTTCTTCGAACGGTTTTACTTCATGATCCTTGTCGCTGCGCTGTCCTTTTCCGTTGGCGTCTGTCATAGCAATGCTTGTTTACAGAATAAAGCTACCGGGTATATTTATACTTTCCAAAAGTATACAAGCATGGTAGCATGGTGCCGCCTAGTGCTTTAACGGTTCAAAGTGTTTATCAAGAATCTCGACTACCTCCTGCTTGAAGAGTTGCTTGCTTCCTTCAATAACATCCAGGTGATTTACTTCAATGAAGTGAAGCATTTGTCCGTAGTCGGTGCGCTTGGTAAAGAAGTAATCGCGCAATTCGTCAATGAGGTAATGCATCTTCTCGCGGTCTTTCAGCTCTTCATAATACTGACCTTTAACAAAGTTCTTCAAACCGATCTCCGTTAATATCTTACTGATCAGCATCTGACGCGTATTCTGTACCAGGTTGATATGATCGATGCGATAGGTCTCCAGCGGATCGAATTCGATCTGTACTTCGCTTAAACACAATTGTATATATTGATCGATCTCGGCAAAGAATATAGCAGAGTCTATATGACTGTTTTCTTTTTCGAGCACGCGCTGAAAGGCCGAACGATAGCGCTCCAGGTTTATACCGGCATGTTGCAGTTCAATCAGTTTACTTTTGATCTGCAGTGATTTCTGTGGTGATACTTTCGTATTGAAACGGTGCTGGATATATTCTTCCAGACCTTTCTCGGTCAACAACCTTGCAATGAGACTTTTGCGTGCATCCTGCAAAATCTCACGCACCTGCAGAGGCACCAGGTTCATGTCCCAATCCTCTATTTTCCGTACTCCGTTGAATGTTTTTACCGTTCTCATACCTCTAATTATTTTAGATATACAAAAATATAAAAACTAATTTAATTAGTAAACAAAAAGCTGCAATATTTAATACTGCAGCTTTTGTCATGACATATATCCGGACTATCAGGCCAGCAAGTGCGGTTTTTGCTTATAGACGTTCCACACAAATTCCCCGAAGATCGTGTTCGCCCAGGCAAACCACTTACGTGTAAACTTCTGCGGATCATCTTTATGAAACGATTCATGCATGAAGCCTGTGCCGCCATGGGTTGCTTTCAATGTGCGGACACAATCTTTGATTTCCTGATCGTTCGTACTCGTGAGACCTTTCATGATGATACTCAGTGGCCAGATCATATCCATACCGGCATGAGGACCTCCTATACCTGATGCTGCTTTTCCTTTAAAGAAGAATGGATTATCATCTGAGAAAAGGAACTTACGTGTATTCTGATATATAGGGTCATCAACCTTTACTGCGCCCAAGTACGGCAGCGAAAGAAGGCTTGGTATATTGGCATCGTCCATCAGGTTATAGCTTCCCATGCCGTTCACTTCGAACGCATATATCTTTCCATAGGTAGCATGTTCTACGATGCTATACTTCTGCAATGCATCGGATACTTCCTGTCCCAGCTGCGCTAACTCATCTGACAAGGTTTTGTCTTTTGAAATGGCAAGGATCATTTCGGATGCCTGCTTCAAACTCACGACAGCAAAGAAGTTAGAAGGTATAAGGAATGGAAATATAGTCGCATCATCGCTTGGACGGAACATCGAGCAGATCAGTCCGACCGGCTTCACCGGATAACCATACCCTGCGAGCGGTACACCATCGGTAGCCCACGCGGTTGTACGTTGAAAAGTATAGGGACCCTGACCATTTTTGCGCTGCTGCTCTTTGAACACTTTCAAGGTTGCCTGGATGCCCGACTTCCACGCTGCACCGAAAGGCGTTGTGTCTTTGGTCAGTGTCCAATAATGATATGCGAGTCGTATCGGATAACACAATGAATCGATCTCCCACTTGCGCTCATGTATACCGGGCTGCATGGCGGTGATATCATCTTTCCACTCACTTACCTTAGCGTTGTCGTCATAGAATGCATTGGCATACGGATCTTTCAAAATGCATTGTGTCTGCCGGTTAATAACACCTGCTATCAGGTTCTGTAGTTCAGCATCTGACTTCATGAACGGAAGATAAGGCCAGATCTGCGCGGTGCTGTCGCGAAGCCACATGGCATCTATATCTCCGGTGATAATATAGGTATCGGGATTATTTCCTTTTGATTTTACAAATACCGTTGTGTCCAATGTGTTCGGGAAACAGTTTTCAAACAGCCACGCGAGTTCTTCATCTTTTACTTTTGTCCTGAACTCTTTAATGGCACCTTCCACCGACTTGCTGGAGAAGTTGCGCTCTCCAACTGCGGGACGTTTCGAAATATACTTTGACTGTTCTTCCGCCATAACCGATGATACATTTACCATTAAGCCTGCACTCACCAATCCGGCACGTTGTAAAAATTCTAGTCTGTTCATTCTATAGGTATTTCAGTATTGTTGTGATGATGCTCGTTACGAAGTCAATCAACCTCGCTGAGCTGGGGCAAAATAGAATATCACTGTAAGAAAACAAAGTCTGCACGCTTCGTTTTATGTGAACGGAACATTCGTGTCTTCGTGCGAACACGTTTCTGCAGGGTGTGTTGAACACACTTATGATGAAAGACATTTGTCCACAGGCTTCCTCATGTTCGAAAGTTTAGCATGCGACTTCTCACGGCATAATTTTATCGATGTCTAACAATAAAAAAGCCATGAAAAAAATAGCAACCTTTTTAATCGGCATGTTTTTCATAAGCATGGCGGTTCAAGCACAGTCAACCGACAGCACGCGTACACAGAAGTCATCATCTGAAAAACAGCAACAGTCCAGCAACCAATTCAAACAGCAGGACTATACACTGATCCAATCGGCTGATGTACCGGAGCCGTTACGCAAAACTTTGCAGAACAAAGAGTATGCAGGTTGGGAAACCGGCAAGGTGTACGAAAGTAAAAATAAAGATGGGTACTGGGTACGCATTGGTACCGGCAGTGATGTACAGAATTTCTTTTTCGACCGCAATGGACGCGCTGTCAATTCAAAAGGTCCGGGCGTAGGTAAATCTCCTGAATAGGACACCAACCTATAAGTCGAATAACGTAAAGCTGAATTGTTACGAGAGACAATTCAGCTTTACTTTTTATAGTGAATGCTTCTCCCCTTCAACCTATATTTCAACAATTACTTGTACGGCCGACACCATTACCGGAAAAAGAATAAGTTTGCCGTCTCGCCACACCCGCTGGAAAATCAGCAGAGCACGAACGAAGTATGAAGATTACTTTCTTAAAAGCATTTCAGAGTTGGAACTACCGTTTATACTTTGCGGGACAATCGGTATCGCTGATCGGTACATGGATGCAGCGCACGTCTGTATACTGGCTGATCTATGAAATGACGCAATCTTCCTTCATGCTCGGAGTTGCTGTTTTCGCTGCGCAGTTTCCTTCTTTCCTGTTCTCGATTGCCGGCGGTGTAATTGCCGATCGCTATAATCGTTACCATGTATTGCTGTTCACGCAGATTGCATCGCTCATACAAGCTGTGTTGCTTACAACGCTGGTGCTACTGGACAGTTACGAAGTATGGCATATACTTAC
>CBIHOZ010000200.1:0-12449 GCA_966211525.1 uncultured Chitinophaga sp.
CTCCCGTTTGCCTTACAAATGCATTGGTTCTGAACCCTTGCGTGTGTTTGCACGATCTTGTTGGATTATCTCGATGCTGCTACATATAAGCATGGATGTATTGGCGACAGGTCGTGTAGACGAAAGTGATGAGAGGTGGTGTTTGGCTATATGTTCATGGCTTGTCGTGACTAGTAAGTTTTTTCAAATGCTATAGCCTGCCACGTGTTGGTATACTATATATTTCTAAATGAGTCTTATTGTCTTAGAACACATGCAGGTAGGAACGAAGTGATAGCTTAGTGTTTCGCTTCAAATATAGCGATATTCAAAACAGTTTTTTATACCGCTGGGTGTGTGTTATATTCGCTGAGTACTAAGATTGGTCACGCATCGACCAATCTTGAATTCCCCTCGGGCATAGAAATTTAGTCCTATATTAGAGTCTCCGATCGAATGCGAATACTTGAATATCCCTTATTGCTGCTGAAAAGCAGAGTGTCTGATAAAAACTTTCTCATTGTTAGCAGTATTCTCGTTGGACTAACTTCCGGTATACTTGCTGTTATCTTAAAGTATGCTGTGCATTTGATGGAGCATGTTGCATCGCTTCCCAAAAAATCCAATGAGTTCTTCCTGGTTGCACTCCTGCCTTTTACCGGTATTCTCTTTGCAATTTTCTTTACACGCTTTTTTCTCAATGGAAATCTGAAGAAGGGCAGTGCGAATATTGTCTATGCGATTGTCAAGAAATCAAGTCTCATCAATTTCAGAGAATGTTATGGACATCTCGTTACCAGTGCATTCACCGTTGGTCTCGGAGGGTCGCTTGGTCTGGAGTCGCCTATGGTGAGTACCGGTTCTGCGATCGGTTCAAACTATGGCAAGTCGTATCAGCTCTCCTACAAGCAACGAACCGTATTGCTTGGCTGCGGAGCTGCTGCCGGCATTGCCGCGGCCTTTAACTCTCCTGTTGCAGGTGTGTTATTTGTAATCGAAGTGTTACTCACCGATATAACAGCATCTGCATTCATTCCGCTTATTATCTCTGCTGCATGCGGTGCGCTTGTATCGAAGATCATTCTTTCCGAAGGCGTGACCATTGCTTTTCAACTTCAACAGCCTTTCAACTACTACAACGTTCCATACTATATATTACTCGGTATCATTTGCGGATTGGTGTCTGTGTTGTATCGTAAAATTTTTCACAGCATCGAAGTCCGCTTCGAACGCATGAAAAATATATGGGTAAAGGCGATTGTCGGTGGGCTAATTCTATTTATACTCATTCTGGTTTTCCCTCCGTTGTTTGGTGAAGGATATGAGGGTGTCAAATTACTCGAAGGAAAGAACCCCGCGCGCATGCTGGAGGGAAGTATAATTGAAAGCTTTGCAAACTCGGAAGGAGCTATCCTGATGTTTGTCGGACTGCTGATTATTTTCAAAGCTATAGCAGCCGCGGTAACACTTGGCAGTGGAGGCAACGGGGGAAGTTTTGCACCGTCACTGGTTATAGGGTCATACCTGGGCTTTTTATTTTCAAGGTTGATCAACCTTACCGGTATCACCAATTTACCCGTGAGTAATTTTACACTCGTATCGATGGCAGGAATTCTGAGCGGAATTTTTTATGCACCGTTAACCGCTATATTTTTGATAGCAGAGATCACCGGAGGATATGGTCTGATCATTCCGTTAATGATTGTCTCATCGCTGAGTCTCGTCACCGTGCTTTTCTTCGAGCCGGTTTCGCTGGAAGCTAAAAAACTATCCACCATGTTAAATTCAACAATTGAGACACGCGATAAATTATTGCTTAGCCGACTGGAACTGAAAGAGCTGGTGGAAAAGAACTTTGCAGTCGTTAACGTTTCGGCAATGCTGAAAGATTTAACGAGGCAGATTGCATCTTCTTCGCGAAATATATTCCCGGTAACGGATCAGAACAACAAACTTGTCGGGCTGGTGCAGTTGGACAAGATCAGGAGCATTATGTTCGATCAGTCAAAATATGAAACCACTACGGTACAGGAACTCATGGTGAAGCCACCGGCTGTCGTTGAGCTCAATGAGAATATATATGAAGTGCTTGCCAAATTTGAATCAACCGGAGAATGGAATTTACCGGTAGTGGAGAATGAACGCTACATGGGCTTTCTCTCGAAGTCAACCATCCTTACGCGGTATCGGAAAGAGCTGATGGAAGTGTCGTAACCGTATAGCTATAGTATATATATAGACGAAAGCCGGAGACCGTAAACCCCGGCTTTACGCGTAAACAAACCAAACCAGTTATTGTTAATGTGCATGCTGGTGATGATGGCCTCTGCTGGTGCTTGTAAACGGAACGGGGTCCGTCATCAGAGAGGCACCCAGCTCGGCTATACCCAATATCAGGTGCGGCAGGTATACCACATCACTGAAGCCAAAGATCCAGGGCGACAACGCGAGAAATATACCCGACATCATGTCTAGTCCGAGGTGCGTGCGCATGGAAATTACTTTTGTCATACCCAACTCATAATTGGTCATCAGGCTATATATAATAGCGCCTGCTCCTAATACTACGGGTACCCACGTCTCAGCACCCTGTCGCGCAAAACCCAGCACCCACGGTGCTGCTATTAATATGACGCCCATAAGGTAGTCTAATACCCCATGCGTCTTAGTTGAGATGAATCGCATAATTGTAATGTTTAATACTGCTTTTTAAATCTAAATTGATATGCCAGCGCTGCAGCCTGCTGCAGCGTTGTGCCACCACCGTATACAAGTATAGACGTTGCTGTGGATTGTGTAAACGATAGGGATCGGAAGCCACACTTCGTCTTGTACATTATTGTGTGGAGTGATAATCTCTTTACAGGAAATGCGTTGTGGGTATATAGATGTATATATAGGATGCGCTATAGAAGTATACTTTGTGAAAGTATTATTTTCGTTTTCTACGTTCCTTGTTTTCTTTTTTGATACGTTGCTTTACACCATCGCTCACATTTTTGCCGCTGTTCATGGGTTCGTAGAGATTACCGGTAGTGGCAGGAGCAGGCGGTGCCGTTTTGATCTGGTAGCGATGCGCTATATTTGCAGACAGGCGTTCGGTAAACCGCGGGAACATACGATGCGACATCACAGCGGCCTTTGCTTTCATACCCACCGGTATTTCTTTACGCTTGTGTAACGAAGACCAGATGATAGCATTCACAACTTTCTTCGGTGGATCCATAGCAGCCATGCGCGCAGTGCCACCACTATAATTAGCTGCGTGACCCCAGATCGGTGTATCGGTCGCCCACGGCTCAATGGTAACAACGCGGATTTTTTTCTGCTTGCGAAGTCTCAATTCCTGGCTCAGTGCTTTATCGAGATTTCGGATGCCGCCTTTTGATGCTGCATACGAAGCGTGGTACGCCAGCGGTGTTTCACTTTCAACCGAGCCTACATTTACCAGTGTACCGTGTCCCTGTGCTATAAACATTTTCATGGCAATGTGCGAGCCATATATATACCCTTTCAGGTTAACATCGATCAGTCGTGTATGATCCTGCAACGGTATATCCCAGAAGTTACCGATGGCCATTACCGCTGCGTTGTTGATCCACACATCAACTTTGCCGAATTGTTTTACAGCTGTGTCCGCGAGTTTCTGAACGTCTTCCGGTTTACTGATGTCGGTGGTTACTACAATGGCGTTGCCACCGGAAGCTTTTATAGTACTGGCAATTTCTTCGAGTAACTCGGTGCGCCTGGCCGCCAGTACAACATTTACTTGATAGGCCCCCAGCTTTTCGGCAACACCTCTGCCGAAACCGCTTGAAGCTCCCACAATGACGTACGTCTTGTTTTTTATTTTACGTTGTGCAGATTTTGAAAGGTCTGATGTAGCACAGCCTGCGAGTACATGAATGATCAACAGACAGATGATCGTGTATGCTATAGATGATGCCGGTTTGTATAAAGCGGAACGGTTGATCTTTTGTACCATAATGTTTGTGGTGAGACGTGCGAATTACTCTGAGTCTGAAGGTTTGTTCAAAACAACGCGTGCAGTGCTTATCGTTGATTGGTGGGATTGTTTTTGCTCTTCTTACTTCGGGTGTATCCCATCCATACAAACACAACAATAATGAAGACAATGACGAAGATGATTGCGAGTTCCATATAAATATATTTGTCAGCGTCACTGCAATTACGATACCTGCCGGAAGTCAATTGTCTCAATCTTATTCTATAGAACTCCATCCTCACTTCCGGGGTCGAAACGCTTCATAAACTTCACAAGGCTTTTATGAACGTGCAGAGACAAGATCCCCGCCCCGAAGTACCTGCACTATATATCCGATCAGCATTGCATGAACATTTTGTGGAAAACGAAAGCATTATTCGGTGAGAAGAGTAATGTGCTACCCATTGTGCGGAGGAATAACAGAAGATGATTGAGACACAACGCAGGAATAGTTTTTACGCACATTGAAAACCATTATCAGATGCATGTAGAGATAACAGTCATGGTTGATAAATGAAGTTTATTAATTAATCACCAATCAGAGGAGAACTATGTTTTATCACGTTAAAGACTTACAATTCAACGCGCGTGTATCAGCACCTGATCCGCGCTTTGCCAATTTGTTACTGCAACAATTTGGAGGCCCTAATGGAGAGCTCAAAGCAGCGATGCAATATTTCGTTCAGGCCTTTGCAGCTAAGGAGCCCTATCCCGACAAGTATGATCTGCTGATGGATATAGCCACAGAAGAATTCAGTCACTTGGAGATTGTGGGCGCTACGATACAAATGCTACTGTCCGGAGTAAATGGAAAACTTAAAGATGCAGCGGACGAATCAGAGATCATGCAGTTGCTGAACGGTAAAGCAGCAAAAGAAAATGTTATACACGAAGCGATGTCCAATCCGCACTTCCTGTTGGAGAGTGCCGGAGGTCCCATGCTGACCGACAGTCGCGGTATACCGTGGAATGGTACGTATGTAAATGCCAATGGTGATCTCACCGTAGATCTCCGTTCCGATATAGCGGCTGAGTCTCGCGCGAAGATCGTATATGAGTACCTCATGAAATTTACGGATGATCCGTATGTAAAGGAAACACTTACGTTCCTGATGACGCGTGAGGTTGCTCACTTCCAGATGTTCCAGGCAGCGCTTGAAACCATTCAGCCTAATTTCCCTCCGGGTGTATTGCAGGCAGATCCGCGCTATAGCAATACCTATTTCAACATGTCGAGCGGCTCGGAAGCACGTGGTCCGTGGAATGAAGGAACGAGCCCACAGCTTGGTGAGACATGGCGCTATATAGAAGATCCGATCGCGCACGTAGAAGCAACCAGCGGTTTGATAAACGAGGATATAGCGGGTACTGATCGTACGGATGCGTTGATACGCAAGATCAACAAAGATCTGAGTAAAGAACGCAGTGAAGAAATAAATGTGGCGACAACGGATGGTGAAAACCAATGGAGCCAATATGTATTAAGTGGAGAAAGTGATGGTGCAACATCAGGAAAAGGAAAGCCAGGAAAATCCAAGTAAAGAGTGGAATACGGATCGGTTAATAGTTCACTATTATACCGATCCGCTTTGTTGCTGGAGCTGGGCATTTGAAAAAACATGGCAGCAGTTCCAGGAAGCATTCGGAGATAAAATTTCCGTACAATATATATTGTGCGGTATGATCCCGGATTGGAACACGTATAACGATCCGATGAATAGTGTATCGCGGCCGCTGCAAATGGGACCGGTATGGATGCATGCGAGCCAGGTGAGTCATACACCTATAGAATATTCTATATGGCATGAAGATCCGCCGGCATCATCTTATCCATCGTGCATCGCGGTGAAATGTGCAGCCCTGCAGTCAGCCGATATAGAGCGACAGTATCTTTACAAAGTTCGTGAAGCCGTGATGATTCGGAAAATGAATATAGCACGCGATGAAGTATTGCGCGCGCTGGCACACGAACTCGCGGAGACTCAAAACAATTTTGATGTTCTAAAATTTGAAAACGATCTGAAGCAGGGGCACGGCAAGGCTGCGTTTCGGTCAGACCTGCAAAATGCTGCCTTTCATAAAATAGGACGATATCCCACTTTAACCATGACACCTCCGAACGGCGAAGCCATCATCATGGTTGGATACCGGCCGTATAGTGCATTGCTGGAAGCTGTCTCGCGATTCAGCCTATAAGTGTAAACATATATAGTATATAACGATAGAGGGTTGTTGATCAGGGTGGGAGAAGGCCTATATATTACGAAAACATATTGCTTCCAGGTCCGATGTATCGTTTTACTAACGCGCGAACTTCTTTGATGTTGAATGGCTTTTGTATCACATCGTCAGCACCAACTGCGCGGGCTTCGACAAATATATCCAGGCTGGCTGATATCAGAATTACGGGAATGTTCTTTGTTTCGGGACGGGCCTTTAAGATCCGGCAGATATCCAGTCCGTTATTACTTCCCAACTGTTTGTCGATCAGAAACAGATCGGGAACGAGGAGCGAGCGCTTCAGCAGAGAATCACCGTTCGTGCAGCTCACAATTTCATACTCGTCTTCAAATATAAGCGATACTACATCCTGGATGGCTGCATCGTCATCAGCGAAAATAATTTTTTTCATGATTGCAAGTTTGACTGGTTATGTTGACGATCCGCGCCCCGGTATAACGAAGGTAGTTCTTTTTTATATACATGCCGGAGTAACGAGCGAGCATACATGCCTTTGGGCAGCATTAACGACAATACAAAGTTTTGATCATACTATCGGTATATACCGGTATACTATATATGAGTAATAATATAAACGATCTTCAATAGAATAGAATGTATATACCTGCATCTGAAGCGGATCCACCCGAATGTAATGTAGATTTTGATCGCAAGGCTATCTCTTGTTTGAACATCTGTATGGGTGTTGTACTGGCTTCTTCTAATATATTTTTAAGGGCGGTATTTTTTCTTTCTTTACTAAAATCTTATTTAATTGTAGTCAATCGACTGTCATTAAAAATTGCAAGACATGGGAAAAAAAATTGTAATCGCAGAAGATGATGCTGATATCCGGCTTATACTGAACATGCTGCTGAAAGATGCCGGGTATAGTGTAGAAGCCTTTTCACAGGCATCGAGCATTGTTGATGGCAAACATGACAAGGCCGACCTGTTCATCCTCGATAAGGACTTACCTGTAATTGATGGCCTGGCGGTTTGTAAATACCTTCGTTTGAAGAAGGACACGAAGGATGTACCCATTATCATGATCTCGGCCTATCATTACCTGAAGGGTAAAGCAAAAGAAGTAGGTGTGAATGATTTTATAGAGAAGCCCTTTGGTGTTCGCAGTCTGCTGACCATGGTAGAGAAACATATTCATACTCCGATGTCTGCCTGAAGTAGACATCGGTATAAGCCTCGTCAGTCTATACCACCGTTGAAGCAATCTTTTCAAATAAGTGCCAGGTATATATAGTTATTGTAAGCGGAGCAGTTCCCGTAGGGACTTCTCCAGCTCTGCCGCGTTGCTCGGCTTAACAAGAAACCTGTTTGCGCCAAGTCTCATAAAGTCACGTTGGACCAACTGTGGCGCATAGCCGGAATACATGACCACCCGTATATTTTTCAGTCGCTCATCGCCTTTTATTCTTTGCAGACACTCCTGGCTGCTCATTCCGTGAAGCATGCCATCCAGAAAGATATGAGACGGTAGATCGGCAGCTTCCAGTTTTCTCAATCCTTCATCCCCCGATGTCGCACTGTCGCAGTCACAATCTGGTATCATCTTATTTAATACTTCCAAAAAATATTCAACATCCTCCCTGTCATCATCAATTATCAGTAAACGCATTATCTCACTTTTGGAAAATAACAAGAAAAAACCGAGCCTTCGCTCAGTACGCTTTTGGCCGTGATAAAGCCGCCATGATTCTGCATGATCTTTTTACAAATGGCGAGCCCCATACCCGTACCCGGAAATTCATTCTTCACATGTAACTTCTGGAACATGTGGAAAATCCGTTCGGTATACTTTTCCTCAAAACCAATTCCGTTATCGGCCACTTCAATACAAATATAGTTTGCATGGGGATCGGCGAGAGGTGATTCAATATCACGCCCCGCGATCTCAAACCCCTTTATGCGAACATGTGGTAAAGTATGATGTGGCTGAAATTTAAGTGCGTTGGACACGAGGTTTTGCAAAAGCTGCGCTACTTGTATCGGGTAGCCGCGCAGTACCGGCAGATCGGTATATTCAACCACAGCATGACTTGCTTCTATCACATCGTGTAAATCTGTCAACGCCAGCTGCAGTTGTTCCTGTATAGCTACATCTACACGTGTGGCACTTGCTGTACTGCTGGCACGCGAAAAAGCAAATACGCCATCGATCAGTGCATTCATGCGTAACACAGCATCGAGGATGCGCTGCGCGTGTGCCTTACCACGCGGACTTACTACGGTTGCTTCCTTCTCAATAAGCTCGCGTGTAAACAACTGTATCTTGCGCAGCGGCTCGCGCAGATCATGGCTTGCTATAAATGCAAAGTTGGCGAGTTCATCATTCATTGCCTTCAGCGCATAATTTTTTTGCTTCAGTGATTCGTTCAATAATACCTGGTACTTACGTGATCGGACCTTGTCGGTTATATCTTGTTGCGTAACCACAAGTCGGTCTCCCAGTTTTACAGCGATGGTTTGATACCAGTGCTTTACACCATTGGCATACGCTTCATATTCGAACTCGGTGGTGATGCCGGTGTGTGCCACGTCCAGAAATTTCTGAAGCAGCACAGATGCCTGCGCGGGAGGCAGTTCCGCAGATATAGTATTGCCGCGCAGGTCTTTTTGATTGGCGAACTGTTGTGCCTTGGTGTTAAAATATTTCCACGTGAAGTCGCGCACATGACCTTCTGCATCGCGATGTGAATCGAGTACCGAGATTGCATTGGTAGACGAGTTCAATATAGCTTCCAGTAGATCGTTGGCTGTTTTCAGTTGCTGTTCCGATAGAAACTGTTCATGTATATCGGTAAATGAACCTACCCACATCTCCACTTCACCGGCATCATTTACGATAGGCTCCATAATGTCGAGGTGCCAGCGATACTCACCTTGCTTGTCGCGAATAAGAATTTCGCCACGGTAATATTGCGGATTGCTGGCCGATGACTTCCACTTCTGTTCAATCTCGGCCTGCTGATCCGGATGAAATATATCGCAGTGTCGCGAAGCTATAATTTTACATTGCTCAACCGATAGCCCGGTATAGGAGTACCAGCGGTTGTTGATATACTTGACATGCCCGTCAGATTCGCGCACCCATACCATCTGCGGAATAGCATTGAGTATATTTTGAAGATGATGATTTTGTTTTTCAATCAGCGATCTGCTTTCTTCCAGTTGTCGCGTGCGTTCCAATACACGATGCTCGAGTTCCAGGTTTTTATTGCTGAGTTCCTGCTCGGCACGATAGCGGGTTCGCGCAATTTCAATGCGTGCGTGTATGAGGGCCGTAAGCTCGCGTGAAGAAAATGGTTTTGCCAGGTAATCATCGGCACCGAAATGGAATCCTTCAATCCGGGCATCTTCTCCCGAGCGTGCTGAAAGCAATATCACCGGTATAGCGCTATAGTTTGCATCACGCTTCAGTATATTAACGAGCTGATGTCCGTCCAGCTCCGGCATCATCACATCGGCCAGAATGAGATCTATAGGTATACCGCTGTGAATGCGATCAAGCGCCTGCTTGCCATTTTCAACAACAATGACCTTATAGTGTGGTGATAGTAAATGTGCAAGGTACTCGCGCATGTCCGCATTGTCGTCAGCGAGTAATATAGTGGAAAGTGAATTCTCCTTCATCAACGATACATCCGAGGACGATAACGCCTGCGCTTTCAGTTTTTCATCGGGAAGCCAGCCGGCCGCTTCCTGTACATACGCAGAAGCACGCGCACCCGTGTGCAGTTGTCCTGTATTTTCAAATACCTGTTGATAGGGTAAATGCGATTCCCCTTTGGGAATTGTGATGGTAAATTCCGTTCCTATACCTTCTGTACTTTCTACCTTGATGGTGCCGCTGTGTAAAGCCACCAGTTCTTTTACCAGGGCAAGACCTATACCGGAGCCTTCGTAGGTTCGTGCCTTCGCGCGTTCGATGCGTGTAAAGCGATCAAAGATTTTCGATAGGTTATTCGTAGCTATACCTATACCGGTATCGCGAACGTGCAATTGTATATACTTCAGTAGCGAGCGAACCTCAACATCAATCGAACCCTGGTGTGTAAATTTGAAAGCGTTGGAGATGAGATTCAAAACGATCTTCTCCCACATCTCGCGGTTTACATATACCGGGTCTTTTATTTTCTTTGACTTCACGTTGAATTTCAATCCGGCCTTTTCGATCACGGAACGGAAATTACTTGCCACGTCAACGGTATAGGAAACAATGTCGGTAGGCTGGAAGAATGCTTCCTGCTTGCCGGCTTCAATGCGCGAAAAATCAAGCAGTGTATTTACCAGCTTCTGCAGGCGTATAGCATTGCGGTATATCATCTCGGTGCGTTGCCGGTCGTGCGGCTGTAAACTGTTGTTACGAAGCATATCTTCCAGCGGAGCGAGCAACAACGTGAGCGGTGTACGAAATTCGTGACTGATGTTGCTGAAGAATTTCGTTTTGGCGCGATCGACTTCTTTCAGATTTGCGTTGAGCTCTTTCAGTCTGACCGATTCGGTTACAGCCGTAATGTCGAAATCCACACCGAGTATCTTCCACGGAAGTTTGTTCTCATCGTATATAACGGTAGCGCGAATCTTGATGGTCTTTAATTTCCCATCGACCCGGATGCGCATGATCTCTTCGAAAGACTGCGGGTCGTGTCGCAGGTAACCTGTAATTTTTTCAGCCACTGCGTTATCATCCGGCACGACAAAACGCTGGTATATTTCAGGCACTACCTCTGTGTCTTTCGGTATACCAAATATAGTATACATGCCGGCTGACCATGTAAACTGGTTGCCCGAAGGAATAAACTCCCAGATTCCTATACCGGCTATCGCTTCTATCTGTTGAAGTATATGAAAATTTTTCAGCAGTTCCTGTTCCGATCTTTTCAGTTCGGTAATGTCGTAGGCAATAGCAAGTACCGTTTCAACTTCTCCCTTCGCATTTTTCTCCGGAACGATGCGCGAGAAGAGATAGGACACACCATGCGGTGCGCGTACGGTATTATAGTGAGTATCGGGCTGCCCGCTGTCAAATACTTTTTTCAGCTTGTGCATCCACGGTTCCGCTATATATACCGGCTGTCCCATTTCAACATTGTTTTTACCATACAGCGCTGCATTCGGTATACCCATGCGCTCTTCGAACGCTGCGTTGGCAAAAACAAGTTTCAGATCTTTATTCCATCGTGTAATGATGTCGGGTGTATTTTCGATCAGTGTTGCGAGTTCACGCTGCGCAGCCTTCTGCGTAGTGATGTCTTCGGCCGACACAAATAGTCCGTGATCAACCCGGAGTGCCTTCCATCGCAGCCAACGGTATTCGGACGTTCTGAAATATAGTATTTCCGTGTCTACCGGTTCGTTGTTATCAACCGCACGGGTGAAGAGATCGAACAGCGCACTGCGATTTTCTTCCGGAAGTATTTTCAGAAATGAATGCTGACCGGTAACATCACCAAACATTTTTCCGGCTGCTTTATTGAGCCACTCAAAAACAAAGTCGGTGATGGTGGCGGAGTTATCGCGCACCGTGCGCACAATACTCAAAGCCGTAGTAGATACGTTGAATGCTGCCTCGAGTTTGTTCTTGCTCTCGTTCAGTTCACGCTCGGCATTTTTCTGCAGTGTGATGTCTTCTGCTCCCACAATAACAACATCGTGCATCTTTACATATACACTGTGAAACCAGCCGCGTATATTTTTATCCTCGTAATAATGTTCATGAATGGCGCGCTCTCCCGTATTCATCACGTTCGTTAACAATGCCAGCGTGCCGTCTTCCTTTACCGCCGGAAATACATCGGTATAGCGTTTGCCTACTACGTTCTGTCCTTGTGCTATAGCCTTCATCATTTTGTTTGCCATAATCCACACAAAGTCTTTAATATCGCCATCTTCGTTTCGCACTGGCTTGAATACACTCAACGCCACGATGTCGGACTGGATCACGGACTCGAGGAGTGCTTTACTTTCCTGCAGCTGCTGGTTCTGACTTTGCAGCAGTTCGTTTGCATAGGCGAGCTCGCTGCGTTGGTTGCCGATCGTTTGTGTGAAGTGTTCGTATTCGGTGAAGTCCTGAATGGTACCCAGCAGGTAATTTGTTTGTGTTCTTGATTTGAAAGGCTTGCCTTTTAACGTTATATACCGGACGGAGCCATCGCTTGTTACAATCCGGAATTTTGCCTGAAACGATTTGTATTCTGAAGATGAAATGACAATAGAGTGTGCA
>CBIHOZ010000201.1:0-12441 GCA_966211525.1 uncultured Chitinophaga sp.
CCTGCTGCATATACCGGTATGCCTCGTGTATCTTATCCATCGGGAATACGGAATCAATAACCGGTTTCAGCTTTACCGTATCAACGGCTTTCAGCAGTGCTTTAAAATTCTCGACACTTCCCACGGATATACCGCGCAGCGTTACATTGGCCGGCACCGTATCATATATATTAAACGGCACTACAGCACCGGAGAGATTTCCCGTAAGGCCTATAAATCCATCCGCTTTCAGCGCGTAAATGGATTTGGTAAGTGTGTCGGTGCCTACTACATCGAGGATCACGTCAACGCCCTGCCTATCCGTCAAACGCCTGGCTTCAAGGTGCCAGTCGGGAGTTTCGCGATAGTTGATTACTTCATCGCTCCGAGTGCGCGGAGCTTGTCCTGTTTAGCAGCAGAACCTGACAGCGCGATAACCCGTGCTCCGGCTGCTTTAGCGAGTTGCAGCGCAAAGATCGACACGCCACCCGATCCTTGTGTCAATACAGTTTGTCCGGGTTTTAAACGCGCGTATTCGAATAATCCGGTCCAGGCTGTGAGTGCTGCGATCGGCAATGTAGAGGCTTCTTCTGCCGAAAGTATATCGGGCGTGCGTACGAGCGCGGTTTCAGGAATGGAGATATACTCTCGCAGTACTCCCGGATGTTCAAGTCCTGTACGACTTAAAAACACTTCCGGTGTTTTGCTTCCGCTGATCCATTGCTGAATGAAATGTGTGGTGACACGATCTCCTT
Organism: uncultured Chitinophaga sp.; assembly: GCA_966211525.1. GTDB lineage: Bacteria > Bacteroidota > Bacteroidia > Cytophagales > Cyclobacteriaceae > Ohtaekwangia. Next base: position 735 of record CBIHOZ010000201.1, read on the forward strand.
TTTTCCAAAGCGTTACATCGCTTCCAATTGCTTCCACAGTGCCGGAGCCATCAGAACCGGGAATGTGTGGCAACGGAAGTTGAGGATTATACTGTCCGTTGATCACCATCAGGTCGAGGTAATTCAGCGATGCAGCCTCTATCTTTACCAGCACTTCGTGAGGGCCGGGTGTTGGTTTCGGAGTTGATGTGATCTTTAAATTTTCAATTCCAAATTTGTCTGATTGAATCGTCTTCATAAAAATTGCGTTACATGATGAAGCAAACTAACGTGACGATGAAGCCGCTATCAAGTATGCACTTTTTGGTACCCTGCGCACCAAAAGGATACTAACGGTGATAATCAGTCAGAAAAAATTTTCAGCTATATGAAGAAGCAAAAAGACACTGCACCTCAATGCTCGGTTGACTATGGTTTTCAGCGCATCGGCGGTAAACATAAAGGCCGTATTCTCTGGCACCTGGGCGAAGGGTTGCTGCGCTATGGCCAGCTGCGAAAAGCGGTGACTGGTATAACACCCAAAATGTTAACGCAGGCCTTACGGGAACTGGAAGATGACGGACTGATAACACGTCATGAGTATATAGAACTTCCGCCACGGGTAGAGTATCAACTTACGGATAGTGCTCGTGAGCTTATACCGTTCATCAAGCTGTTAAGCAACTGGGCTGAGAAGGAGATGATCCGCCACAACATTCCGCGCATGCACGCAGACAAGAAATGTGGTATACAGATACAGGAAGTGACTGCCGATCGTGCTGTCGGTGTAATGGTGTAACGCCCCCATACTATATCTGCTTACTGCCGTTAAAAGCGTTGTTTTCAGCTATATTAACGCAATCTATACACGCAGACCGCCAACATCGGGTACGAAGAGAATGCTATATTTTCCAGAAGGCAAATGGTATTGGAGGCGCTGGTAGCGGAAGTAGCATGCACTGGTATAGTGCATAGCAATACCTGCAGCAAAGTATACCATGTGCTACACGGGGAGATATATTTTGAATAAAATCTATATATTCTTTTACAAGTAAAAAGATTATTAACTAACTTTTCGGTACCTAATACATAACATTTCACCGCTATGGCAAAAAAAGCAAAGAAAACATCGAAGAAAGCTGCTAAAAAAACAGCGAAGAAAGCTGCTAAGAAGGCCGCTAAAAAGGTAGCCAAGAAGGCACCGAAGGCGGCAAAAAAGAGCGCTAAGAAAGCTGCTAAAGCTCCTAAGAAAGCTGCTAAAAAAGCCGCGAAGGCTGTTAAGAAAGCAGCGAAGAAAACACCGGCAAAAGCTCCGAAGAAGGCTGCGAAGAAATCATTTACCAGTAAAGTAGCAACCAAGGCTAAGGCCGTTAAGACAGCTGTAGTTGAGAAGGCTACCGACTTGTCTGCCGCAGCTGTAGAGAAAGCTACCGAGTTTAAAGATGCAGTAGTAGAAAAAGTAACTTCTGTAGTAAATGCTATTGAAGAAAAAGCAGCAGAAGTAAAAGAAGCTGCTGAAAACAAAGTTGAAGACGCCCAAAAAAATCTCTTCAGCGGAAACTGATCTTTATTCAAAAAAAATCAGAAGAGCGATGGTATCTCCTACTATCGCTTTTTGTTTTTTAAAACTTTCACCTTTCCCATTCAACACGTATGAAAACATAGATCGTAACTGCAACTACAACCTAAACCACCATGAGCCCAAACCCGATTGTATTGTCCATCCCGATCTTCTTTTTACTGATCGGCATTGAGTTGCTGATCGAACGCTTTACGCATCAAAAACTTTACCGTCTGCCCGATACCCTTGCCAACCTGAGCTGCGGCATTACACAACAACTCTCGGGATTATTTCTGAAGATATTCGCAGTCGGCGCATACCAATATTTATTCGAGCACTATACACTCGTTACGTGGGAACGCAACGCGCTATACTGGCTTATACTTTTCCTGCTGGTAGACCTCTCCTATTACTGGGCACATCGCATGAGCCACGAGGTAAATCTATTCTGGGGTGGCCATGTTGTGCATCATCAAAGTGAAGAGTATAATTTATCGGTAGCGCTGCGCCAGAGTTCGTTGCAAGTGGTGTGGACCTTCGGATTCAGTCTTCCCATTGCTTTCTTCGGTTTTGAAACGCTCGACTTTGTACTGGTCTCTTCGCTCAACACGCTCTACCAATTCTGGATCCATACCGAGACCATCGGCAAACTCGGATGGTTTGAATATATCTTCAACACACCCTCTCATCATCGCGTACATCATGGTCGTGATCCGAAGTATATTGATAAGAATCACGCGGGATCGCTCATCATCTGGGATAGAATGTTCGGCACCTTTCAGGCAGAGGAAGAGAAGCCCACGTATGGCATTACCAAACCACTGAACAGCTGGAACGCAGTGTTTGCCAACGTAAGTCACTATGTAGATATGCAAAAAGATCTGCAGCGCATTCCGAAATGGAGCGACCGTGTCCGCTACCTCTTTAAAAAACCGGGATGGCTCCCCGACTACCTGGGTGGCTACCGGCCTGCACCTGCTATTGATAAAGCCGCGTACCTGAAATACGAAACGCCTTCCGCACTGCCGTTGACTGCTTATGTACTCTTTCAATATGTACTTTGCCTGGCCGGCACTGCGTTATTTCTGTTCAGTCAGAAGCAGGCTGATGGCAGCGATCGTTTTACAACAACAGAAAATGTGTTTATTACTATCCTCGTCTCGGTTGTGGTTGTAAATTGCAGCGTGTTATTTGAAGGAAGAGCCTGGGTTAAGTGGGCCGAATGGCTTCGCATTATTTTATACCCGGCCATCCTGACGATAGCAGTGTATCTCAATGCCTGGCCAGAATGGTTATACGGTGTGGGTGCACTATATTTTATAATTTCAGCAAGCTGGTTTTATTTTATTCGTACGCATGAGAAGTCTTAGTGTTGGTTGTCTGCTGGTATGCCTGATGTGCCTGTCGTGCAGAAAGCCGTTACCGGAATTAAAAGGTATTGAAACCGAAGTATGGACGGCCGACAAGAACGGGTGCAGTGGCGTCCGTGCAAATTCCATCGAAGCGTTGAAAGAACAAAAGACAGCATTGCTTGGTCTGAGTGAAATGGAAATTGTGCAGGTATTGGGTAAGCCCGATCGTAACGAACTCTATAAGCGCAACCAGAAATTCTACTATTACTACCTGCAACCAGCACCGGAGTGCGAACAACATCCCGACAGTGCTTTAAGACTGGCCATTCGCTTTAACGCGATGGGTCTTGCCAAAGAGATCAGCGTGGAGTAACACAATCTATAGCACACCGGATTTATACGGTATATTTTATCCGCCACGCTATATATAGCACCATATATAGTATATAAATAACAGGCAGCTTCATTCCATAACAGGGACGCTATATTTCGTCTTGATACCGCATTAATATCTTCTTCGTTTTGCTTGGAGCAATGGTTTACAAGCCGCTACTTTTAGCCCGGTATCAATTAAAAACGTTGTGATTAAATCTTTACTTATAGCCTGCCTGGCATGTATATCGTATACTTTATGCGCGCAAAGTTCCGCTACACAAATGGGAGCACGTGCGCAGGGATTGGGTTTCGCATCCGCTGCCCTCACCGATGAATGGTCTGTCTTCAATAATATAGGCGGTCTTGCCAAAGTAAATCAGATTACTACCGCCTGTACATACCTGGCGCGTCCCGGTATAGCAGCATTCAATACCATGGCGGCTGTTGCTGCATTGCCGATACCCTTCGGAGTTACCGGTATAGGTATATTTCGTTTAGGCGATGATCTCTACAATGAACAACTCGTCACGGCCGGATTCAGCAATACATTCGGTCTCGCTTCCCTCGGCATACGCGTAAACTATATACAATATCACGCAGAAGGTTTTGGTAATAAAGGTGTGTTGAGTCTTGGCTTTGGCGGCATTGCTACTTTATCGCCTGCTTTTTCAATCGGAGCCTATATTACCAATATCAATCAGCCAGCACTTTCGGAGGATGATGAACGGCTTCCTGCCATTCTCACCACAGGTATAGCCTTTACGCCTTCTGATAAATTACTCATAACAGCGGAGCTTGAAAAAGATCTCGAATACGCACTGGTGTGGAAGGCCGGACTTGAATATGCGTTCTATAAAAAGTTCTGGTTTCGTACCGGGTTCAACCTCGATCCCAATGCTGCCTTTATTGGACTCGGCTTCAAGCCCGAGAAATTTCGCCTCGACTATGCCTTTATGCAAAACTCCGAACAGGGAGCCCGTCACCAGGCTACGGTGGCTTACCGTTTGAAAGCGAAACGTTCATGAGATATATACTGCTGGTTCTGCTGCTATCGGGAAGGCTACACGCATTCGCGCAGGACGCTGCTGCTGACGAAAATGATTTTCAAAAGATTGCAGATGATCTCTATGGTGTACAGGATCTCGACCTGAATTACGAAGAACTATACGACAATCTTGCGCAGCTTCTCTCCCATCCGCTCGATATCAACAAAGCAACGGATGAAGAATTACGTTTTCTTAAGATTCTCAGCGAGGAGCAAATTAAAAGCCTGCTCGACTACCGTCTCATCAACGGATATTTACTTTCGGTATATGAGTTACAAGCTATACCGGGATTTGATCTCGCCACGATTCAAAAGATAACGCCCTATATACAGGTTCGCGATCCGGCCTCCACGATTAACCGCTCGCTTTGGCAACGGGTACAAAACGAATCGGACAGTTACTTCATCATGCGCTATGAACGCATGTTACAGACCAAAGCAGGCTTTCAATCGGAGACAGAGGCCGATGATCATTTTAAAGGATCGCCCGATAAACTATCGGTACGTTTTCGTTCGAGCAGGCCCGGTGATTTCAGTTTTGGATTTTCGGCCGAGAAAGATGCCGGGGAACAGTTCACCTGGAATCAATCGCAACATCAATATGGATTTGACTATATATCCTTTCACGCACAATTACAAAATAAGGGCAGGCTCAAGAACCTGGTGGTGGGCGATTTTCAAAGTCAGTTCGGACAGGGTCTGATGATCGGAGGTATATTTGGCATGGGTAAAGGCGGAGAAACGATTACAACGGTGCGCAGAAGCAACATCGGCCATTTACCCTATACCTCCTTCTCGGAGGCGGGCAACCTGCGCGGTGTCGCTACCACGATTGAGGTTTCCCGAAATATATACTGGTCCAGTTTCTTCTCCCGCACCAAACGCGATGCACAGATCAACGATAGTACAGAAGAGACTTCCCTTATATCATCGCTGGTTACTACCGGACTACACCGAAACGAAAAGGAACTGGCGAAAAGAAGAACTACGGGTGAACAGAATTTCGGAAGTGTTATCCAGTATAAAACACAACGCATTGATGCGGGTATACTTTACAACCAGATTGTATATGATGATGCTGTATCCAAGACTGCCAACCGCTACAATCAATTTATATTCAGCGGAAGCCGGAATGAAAACACAGGCATCTATCTTAATTATAACTTTCGTAACGCAGCGTTCTTCAGTGAGTTTTCACATTCGCTTCGCGGAGGCAGCGCCTATATAGCAGGTGTATTATGGAACCTCGCTCCGCGCGTTGATGTTGCTCTGCTTTACCGGAATTTTGATCGGTCGTATCACGCCTTCTATTCCAACGCCTTTGCCGAAGGCAGCACAACCCAAAACGAACGGGGCACTTACTGGGGATGGAAATATACCGTGCATCGCAGGCTTAATGTTACCGGCTATATCGATCTGTTTCAGTTTGCATGGTTACGGTATCGCATCTATACGCCTTCTGAGGGACACGAGTGGCTGGTCCGTATCAACTATCAGCCTTCGCGCAAGACTACTTTATTCGCCCAGATGCGTGAAGAAACGAAGGTTCGAAATATAGCTGCACCAACAACGACACTTTACACTACCAATCCCGGAAGGAAGTATAATTACTGGATCAGCAGTGATATAGGAGCGTCTGACCATGTTCGGTTTAAAACGCGGTTGCAATTCAGTTCGTACTCCATTCAACACCACACCACGCGCGGCATGGTGCTGATGCAAGATATCCGTTTTAACATGCGAAAGCTCGAAGTCACCGCACGATACGCGTTGTTTGATACGGACGATTACGACAACCGGCAGTATGTATATGAAAATGATGTGTGGCTCGCCTTTTCACTGCCGGCTTATTACGGCCGAGGCATCCGCCGGTATATATTGCTGGAGTATAAACTCAATTCGTACGTGAGCTTCTGGTTCCGCTATGCCGACACGCGGTATACCGACCGTGATGCCGTCGGTTCGGGTGTCGATGAGACCGATGGTGCTGTGCGCAGCGATCTGAAATTTCAAACACGCATAAAATTCTGAACCATGTCACCAACATCTTTGTATTTTGTGACATGATGGAATCCCTACTCGAACTGCTGGGCTGGATCGGCTCCCTTGAAGTGATTATTGCTTACGGTTTAAACAGTTATCAGCGATTACGATCCGACTCTTTGCTGTTTTACTTTCTGAACATTACAGGAGGTTTGCTGCTCATTGTCTATTCCATTTACAAGAGTGCGTATGCCAACACATTCATCAACGTGGTGTGGGTTATTATTGCCGTTCCCGCAGTCATAAAATTGCTTCGTAAATCAAAAAGATAATTGTTATTTGCGCCCCAACTTGGGTTATAGATCGTGGAGGCAGCAAAGAAAAATATTCAGGTTCAGAAATGGGTAGCGGTCCTTTCGGTATCCCTGCTGATTGTCAAAGTGATCGCCTATTACCTCACGCATTCGGTAGCCATTCTTACCGATGCACTGGAAGGTATTGTTAATATCGTAGCGGGGTTCATCGGGTTGTATAGCCTCTACGTTGCAGCCAAACCCCAAGACGAAGATCATCCCTACGGACACGGTAAAGTTGAATTTATATCGGCTGCGCTGGAAGGCAGTCTCATTTTCGTTGCCGGTATTTTTATCATCTATAGTGCTGTCGTCAACATGATTCACCCGAAGCCGCTGCACAAGCTTGATATCGGTATGGGACTGATCTGCATTACCGCTGCGCTCAACTATATCATGGGTGTGATCTGTATTCGTATCGGCAAGCGCAACAACTCCATGGCATTGCAGGCCAGTGGTAAACATTTACAATCCGACACCTATACCACGCTGGGTATAACTGCGGGACTGGTGGTAGTATATTTCACCGATATACTCTGGCTCGACAGTGTTGTAGCAATTGTGTTTGCACTTATTATCATGCGCACCGGGTATAAAATTCTGCGCAGCTCGCTGGCCGGTATCATGGATGAAACCGATCGTGATCTGTTAATAAAAATGGTAGGACTGCTGAACAGTAATCGAAATTGGAACTGGATCGACATTCACAACATGCGCATCATTAAATATGGCAACCAGTTACACATGGATTGTCACCTCACGGTGCCATGGTATATAAACGTGAACGAAGCCCATCTTGAAATCGACAAACTCACCGGACTGGTACGCGATCGTTTTGGCAGCTCGGTCGAGTTCTTCATTCACACCGATGGCTGTCTCAAAACCTCCTGTCCCATCTGCGACAAAGGTGACTGCCCCGTACGCCAACACACCTTCGTAAAAAAGATCACCTGGACGGTGGAGAATATCTCGGAGAATAAGAAACACTCGTTGAATTAGCTGCGAACCTTGAGGAGATAGCTGCGAGCTTTGAGCCGTGAGCATCGAGAAGGCTGCTGGCTGCAAGCTGCTGGTTGCAGGAGGAGTGGTACGTAAACACTATAGTAGCTTAATCTGACTTGTAGCCAGCAGCTTGCAGCCTTTAATGAAGTTATATATCGTTAAGATGGAAATCCTTAAGTCATCAGGGACTGACATTACTCTTCCAGTAGCCTGAAGCCAGCAGCTTGCGGCCTCTTCACGCTCGCAGCTCGTGGCTCAGAGCTCGCAGCTATCTCACTCTCCTACCCGATCTCAATGACTACATCGTCCGTCAACGGATGGCCTACACAGGTGAGTACATAGCCTTCAGCTCGTTCGGATTGGGAGAGTCCTTCTTCTTCATCGAGTTTTACCTGGCCGCTTAATGCTTTACCGCGACAGGCTGTACACAAACCACTCTGACAAGAGTATGGAAGATCAATTCCCTGGTCGAGTGCGCTTTGTAATATAGTATTGCTGGGTTCTACCTGTACTTTATATTCCTGACCATCATAGCGAATGGTTACTTCGCGCGCTTTAATGTCACCGGTAGTAGCAGGCTTCTCTTCTTTCTTGTCAAGTATACCTTGTACAAAACTTTCCTTAAAGATTTTCTCTTTTGGAATCTTATGCGCGTCAAGCAATGTCTCAACGTTCTTCATCATACCTTCCGGTCCGCACATGAGGTATGTAGTTTTATCAATGCCCCAATTCGGAACACGCTCGAATAATTTTACAAGCATCTCGTGGTTCAGCAAACCGGAGTATCCCTGCCAGTTCATCGGAGCATTATCGAGTACATGTATAACATGCAGGCGGCCTTCATATTTAGTCTGCCATTTATCAAGTTCATCGCGGAAGATGATACTATCGATATCGCGGTTGCAATAGATCAATGATACAATGCTTTCAGGCTCTTGCGAAAGTATACTCTTGATGATGGAGATCATCGGAGTTATACCCGATCCGCCGGAAAACATGACGATGTGGCGTTTGCGTTTTACATCATACTCGGTTGTAAACTGTCCCATCGGTTCCATCACCTTCAGGGTCTGTCCTTCTTTCAGATTATCCGCCAGCCAGTTGGACATCAATCCCTGCTCTACGCGCTTTACTGTTACAGCCAAATCGGTGTCAACAAAAGGCGAGCTGCATAACGAATATGACCTGCGCACTTCCTTGCCTTGCACGTTGGCGATCAGCGTTAAAAACTGTCCTGATTTATACCCTATATTTTTTCCGGCAGGCTGTTCGAATACAATTGTGATGGTATCCTTTGTTTCGTTGACGATCGCCTTAACCTTGAGGTCGTAATAATGCGGTCCGCTGTGTGTGGTTTCTTCCTGCTTCGGCTCCTGCTTGGATTTCTTAAAAAAACTAAACGCCATTCTCTTAATCAGTTATGTAGTTACACCAGGTCGTTGTGAGAGGACCTGGCAACGTTAAAATATAATTCTAAAATATAATTCCTTGGCTACAAAAATAGTCAGGAATCTTCTCTGTAAAAAGGTAAACCGTGCATCAAAGTAGACAGCAAACGCAATTCGGCGGCCGTCATTGCCTGTAAACACCTAAAATGTATCACAACGGTTTAAAACACAGAGCGTAAAGCCGTTGCCGGCAGGATTTGGGTGTATAGCCATAAGCGATTAATTTTGGGCTTTAACACTGACATCGTGCAATTAAATCCACTCACCGCTATATCGCCCGTTGACGGCCGGTATTTTGAAACTGTTAAGCCTCTGGCCCCTTATTTCTCTGAATTCGGATTAATGCGTTACCGTGTGCAGGTGGAGATCGAATATTTCATCGCCATGTCTGCCACCATTGCCGAGCTTGAAGACTTCCCGGTACACATGCTTAACGATCTGCGAAAGATCTACAAGAATTTTAACGAGTCCCATGCCGGTGAGATCAAGCTGATTGAGAAAACTACCAACCACGATGTAAAAGCGGTTGAATACTTTATCAAGAAAGAATTTGAACGCCTGAAACTGGATCACTTCAAAGAGTTTATTCACTTCGGGTTAACGTCTCAGGATATAAACAACACCGCTATACCGCTGTTGTTAAAAGAGTTTATTGAACGTGAATACCTGATCTCTGCTGAGATGTTGCTGAGCAAACTGAATGTGCTTGCCATCGAGTGGAAAGATATTCCGATGCTGGCCTTTACACACGGACAACCTGCATCGCCTACGCGTTTGGGTAAAGAGATTATGGTGTTTGCTGCGCGCCTGGAGAAGCAACTCAATCAACTGCGCACTGTGCCGCATGCCGGTAAATTTGGTGGCGCTACTGGTAACTTCAACGCGCATGCTGTAGCATACCCGGGCACCGACTGGAATAAATTTGGTGATGAGTTCTGCCATCATTTAGGACTTGTAAGAAGTTACCCGACTACACAGATCGAGCACTATGATAATATAGCTGCCTTGTTTGATAATCTGAAACGTATCAATACCATTCTCATCGATTTCAGCCGTGATGTATGGCAGTATATATCGATGGAGTATTTCAAACAAAAGATTAAGGAAGGCGAGATCGGTTCATCGGCTATGCCGCATAAAGTAAACCCGATCGACTTTGAAAATGCAGAAGGTAATTTAGGATTCGCGAATGCGATCTTTGAACACCTTGCTGCGAAATTACCGATATCACGCCTGCAGCGCGATCTTACAGACTCTACTGTGCTGCGAAATATAGGTGTGCCGCTTGCACATACGTATGTAGCGATACAGTCATTATTAAAAGGTATCAGCAAACTGGAACTGAACCAGGCCGCGATCAACCGCGACCTTGATGACAACTGGGCGGTGGTTGCCGAAGCTATTCAGACTATACTTCGTAAGGAAGGATATCCGAATCCATATGAAGCACTGAAGACACTGACCCGCAAAAACGAAAAAGTTACCCAGCAAAGCATCGCTGATTTTATCGATACGCTGAATGTGAAACCTGCATTAAAAGAACGCCTAAAGGCCATTACGCCTTTTACCTATACAGGTATATAACTTATTATAGCGATCAAATAAAAAAGAGGAGGTATATGGATATATACCTCCTCTTTATTTTACTATATATTCTAAATCAACGATGCACTACTCAGGCTTATACAAAAGCTGCTTGGTAGAGAAATCGTATAGTGTTAATCTGCGCAGATCGTAGTAAGCCGTCCAGAATGACTTCAATGCCTGGATATAGCTTCGTTTAGCATCGTCTTTCTCCGTCAAGGCTATATTCAGGTTCGTGATATCAATCTTGCCGATGAGGTAACGATTCTGTGCTACATTATAACGCTCCGTAGCAACTTCATCCGCTTTCTTGGTGATTTCAATTTGAAGCCTCAGCATTTCGAATTGTCGCACTTGTGTCATTACCTCCTGCTCAAAGTTTATTTCATCCTGCGCAATGATATAATCGTTCAGTTTTTTATTGGCGATGGCCGTGCGCATCCGCGATTTGTTCCGTCCCCAGTCGAGCACGGGTACACTCAGCGTCAGGTTAAACTGTTGCAGTTCGGAAGGATCGGTATATACATCGTCCAGCATCAAACCATTATTATTCAAACCAAATGCTGCCGTCAACTCTGTTTGAAAACGCTGGCCGCGTGCTTCCGCTACTTCACGATCAGCTTCAATGCGTCTTCGTTCAAATGCTATATAGGCTGCGCGATTCTTGCGGGCATGTTCCAGTGCTTCATCTACGGTTACATCAAAGGAAGGAATGGATTCCGGCAAACTAAGCGCAAAGGTCTCACCTTCCATCAGACTTATATACGTTCGAAGTTGCAAGCGTGCTGTCTCCTGGTCGAGCGTTGCCTGCGCTACATCCTGTCGCGAACGCAACAACTGTAATTCCACCTGCAACAATTTATCCTGCGAAGTTGTACCGATGTTATAGCGGCCTTGTTCAATTTTATAAATGGTATCGTTGTTCGCAAGTTTAAATGTAGCGATCTGCAAATTGATCTGCGCCTGTAACACGTTAAAGACGCGACTCACTGCTTCACGCGATATAAATTCCATTTGTTCTACAT
>CBIHOZ010000202.1:0-12439 GCA_966211525.1 uncultured Chitinophaga sp.
CACTGTCGCACGCAGCAATAGCATCGTTGTAGCGGTCGGTTCCATTATATACACCGGCATTGAGGTACATTTTTGCCAGCAATGCATAGGCAGTATATTTATTGGGGCGGCCATACGTACTCACGCCCGTTTCGCTGCTCAGGTTAGGCAGTGACTCGATAACTTCATTTTCAATAAAGGTAAAAACCTCTTCACGTGGTGTAGTGGAAGGTGGTGTAGTTTCACCAAACTGTGTTACCACCGGTATATTTCCCCACAGGTCCATCATCAAAAAGTACGTCAGTGCCCGGAGTAGACGCAACTCCGCTATAGATTGATTTTTTGCTTCGGTGTCGCCTCCCACAGCGTCTTCAATTACCTGCAACGATTTGTTGGTATTGGCAACAACGTTACTCAGGTAGTTCCATGTATCGAGTACAAAAGTATGATCAGCCGTCCACGTATGTTTGTGAAGTTGTTCGTAACGTGCCTGGTCATACCAGTTACCACCGCGTGCCGGCATAATGGCTTCATCGGTACTCAGGGTTTGAAGAAACCAGTATTTCACCGCGTAGTCAAAGCGAAATGCACTGTATGCAGCTCCGGCTGCCGCTACAAAATGTTCTTCCGTTGTCGGAAAATTATCCTCGGTAAGCTGCGTTGTGATGTTAACGTCAAGGTCGTGACACGAGTTGAGCACACCGGCAAAGAGAATAACAAGTATATATTTTAATCGTTTCATTGGATTAGATTTTAGATTCAACACGTGCTATCAAAATGAAGCGTTTACACCGAACAGGAACGTGCGCGTCTTCGGATAGAAGTTACGCGAATCAACACCCGGAGCCGTACCGCCCTGGTTTATTTCCGGATCTATACCTTTGTAATTTGTGATTACAAAGAGATTGTTAACTGAAACATAAAGTCGCAGACGTTTGATGTCCTGTCCTAAATTTTTGAAGTTATAGCCAAGCGTTGCGTTATCAAGTCGCACGTAGTTACCACTTTCCAAAAAGCGTGAAGAGTAACGATACGAGTTAAAATCATTTACCGATTCGGAAGCTGCTTCTACAGGAATATTATTGATGGTAGCGGTACCAGGTCTGAACAGATCGGCACGGGTTACGTTCATGATCTTGTTACCGAATACACCCCGGAAGAAAATGTTCAGGTCGAAATTTTTATACTTCAGATTATTACTCCAGCCCAGCAGTAATTTAGGCTGTGCATTTCCAAGTACCTGGTAATCGTCTACGGATAATTGACCTGCTTCGGTTGTTAATGTACCATCACTGTTCACATACTGCGAAACTCCGTTTTCATTTTTACCGGCATATTTATAGGTATAGAATGTTCCAATCGGCTGACCACTCATTAACGCCTGTATAGTGGCACCGCTTTGTCCGCCACCATCCGGAGTAAATATGCGAATGCTGTCGGCCTTGAATATATCATTCGACAGAGTAACGATCTTATTTTTATTATGCGCGAGGTTTAGTGATGTGTTCCAGCTGAAACTGCCACGGTCCACTACATTGGCGTTCAGGGCAATTTCATATCCTCTGTTGGACACCTCGCCTACGTTAGCTACCAGTTGCGAGTATAGATATTGATTGGTATTTACCGGATACGGATATATAACATCGGTGGTACGTTTATCATATACTTCAAATGAACCGCTGATCCGATCAGACAAAACAGAGAAATCAAGACCTATATTTGTCGTAGCGGTTTTCTCCCAGCGCAAATCCGGATTATCGTTTTGTATCGCGCTGATAGCATTGATCGTGTTGCCCTGATACAGCGTAGTACCCACGAACCCATATAGCAGTTTGGTAGTATAGGCATTGAACCCGGCTGAATTACCAGCAACTCCATAGCTGGCGCGGAGTTTCAAGTCGCTGATGAAACTCGCGTTGTCCATAAAGCTCTCACGCGAGATTCTCCATGCAGCACCGACTGAAGGAAAATATCCCCAGCGATGATTTATACCGAAGGCAGATGAACCATCTCTTCTCAATGACAACTGCAATAAATAGCGACTGTCGTAATCATATTTTACACGTAAAAAATCAGAGATCAAACGGATCTGATCATATATACTTGATCCAAAGTCTACGCGAAAATCGCTGACACCATAGGGATTACTGAGTGAAAGATTGTTATAGCTTACATCATCCGTTGAAAAATTCGTACTGGATGTCTGGAAGCCATCGCCATTGGTATTCTCCTGCCATGAATATCCTAACACTGCATTTACCGAGTGATTACCAAAGGATTTATCCCATGTAAAGTACGACTCGAAGATTACGTTGGTGTATTGATACGTATTGCGCAGCGCGAGTCCATCTTTACCGGTTATGTTGATGAAGGCTGGATTATTGGGAGGATCAGGCGTGCTTCGTACGCTTTCAAATGTATTGGTAAAATAACTGTTGTAGTATGCACCGTAGTTGGTGGTGAGGTTTTGATAGGACGCCTGCAAATTATACTTCAGGTTGAACGGCAATTCGAGTTGCGCGGTGATCGAACCCAAAAATGTATTATACTTCGACCGCTCGGTTGCACTTTGCTGCATCGCCACCGGGTTATAGTCGCTGTTGTGGTTGTTTGTTGTAAATGCAAAGTACGATCCGTCAGCATTTCGCACAGGAACCGTTGGCAGATAACTTACCATTTGAGACAGGACTGTATTCCGATAGGGAACAAGTTTCGCATCGCTGAATGAATTGGTAAGCGACAGACCCAGCTTCAATTTATCACGAAGTGTTTTCTGCTCCACTCCGACTTTTGCTACCACTCTTTTCAAACCGCTTTCGCGGATGATACCTTCCTGGTTAAAGTAGTTAAGGCTCGCTATATAGGTTGTCTTCTCTCCTCCCCCGGTAAGTGAAAGGTTATGATTATGCGATACAGCTGAACTGCGTTGTACTTCGTTCTGCCAGTTCGTATTCACACCTAAATCATCGGCAGGGTTAAATGCCAAACCATTGTCCTGTACGAATGTGCGAAGCTGATTGGCATCCATCATTTCATATTGATGCGACACCTTATCTACTGAAATATAGCCGCTATAGGAAACGGTACCTTCTCCTTTTGTGGGGCGTCTGGTAGTAACGATAATTACTCCGTTCGCAGCACGGTTTCCATATATAGCAGTAGCCGATGCATCTTTCAGTACATCAATAGCCGTAATATCATCCGGAGCGATAAGCGATATATCCGCACCGATCACACCATCAATAACAAACAAGGGCGATTGCGCTCCTTCACGCAATGTAGAAGCACCGCGAAGAATAATAGCGGCCGCACGATTCGGATCACCGCTTCTGGATATATTCAGTCCGGGAACTTTACCCTGCAGCAATTGTCCTACATCACTGATTGCTCCGCGATTCAGTTCTTCTGTTTTAATCGTACTGATCGCACTCGTCAGGTTCTTGCGCGATTCGGTACCATACCCTACCACCACAACTTCAGAAAGCGTGGCTACATCTTCCGTCAGCGTTACATCAATTATACTTTGTCCGTTAACCGGCACTTCCTCTGAAACAAAACCTATAAATGAAAATACAAGCACCGCGTTGTTATCATTTACAACAACCGAATATGCACCGTTTGTATCAGTAGTTGTTCCGGTACTCGTACCTTTTATCTGGACAGAAACGCCCGGCAAGGGACCATCGCTTGATGTTACTTTTCCTTTTATCTGCAACGAAGCTTGCGCATTCGCTCCCTGCATAAATCCGGTTACACCGAGTAGTAAAAGAATTAACCATGTGTACAATTTTCTCATAGGCTTTGCTTGGTTTGGTGAAGATTTAGTATTAACTGTAAAGTAAACACTTCACGAACTTGACAATTCATTCGCATAATTTCCAGCCCAAACGCCTTTTTACTTACGAAACCGGTTTCGTAAATATATCATTTCATATCACCGCAACTTGTAAGGGTATATAAAACTATATATGAAAGAAGTATAAAATATACCTATAGATGAACATCCTATCAAAAATAAGGTATACTATATACTATAGAGTGTAACCTGGAATGGTCACACTAATAAACTATCATCGCTCATAACGTTGAAAGAACTCCCAGATAACATCGTTCGCATCAATAGCGGATGAAGGTATATCTGCCCAGTTACCAGGCTTTTCACCACCGGGCCAGGCATGTCCTCCGTCTTTGGTCAGATAACTTTCAACGGTGCTGATTGCCGTGCATGCATTCCATACGGTTAATGTATAGCGATCGGTGTTAACGGGAACATCGGGTGAAGCCGCACAATTATTTATAGTTTTCCAGACAGCTAGCACCGAGTCTACCGGTGCAAAGTGGTATCCCTGTAAACCTGTACCGCCGGTATATGGAACGGTTGTATCCAACGCAGAATGTATATGCAGTATAGAAACCGGGAGAGCAGGATTACACGGCTGCTGCATAGTCATCGTACCACTAACCACCGCGATCGCGGCAATCCGATCGGACAACTCACACGCCAACCGATACGCCATCATACCGCCATTGGACATGCCTGTAATATATACCTTACCGGGATTGATCCTGTAATGTTGCACCAGGTATTCAAGAAGTTCACGTATATACTTTACATCATCAACCTGATGGATCATAGCATAGTCGCAACATGTACCGGCATTCCAGGTTCGCAGTGCCAATACACCTTCACGTTGCACACCTTCCGGGTATACCACTATAAAACCAGAGGCTTCGGCTTTCTCGGTGAAATGATAATTGGTTTCGAACTGACTTGCACTTCCTCCTGCACCATGAAGCGCTATCACCAATGAAAACGTCTTTGCTTCATCGTCATAGTACTCCGGGGGAAGATTCAAGAGGTAAGTACGTGCACGATTGTCCACTGTGATCGAGCTTTGTACCCGGTATACTTTCGCTTCATCATCGGAATCTTTACAGGATGGTGCAACCATTAAGAGTATCCATAGTAACGGGCTGGCAAGAACAAATCGACTCATAGCGAAATACATTTAACCGGTGATCTGAAATTCTACGATAAAGAACGAAAATCAGCAGCTATGTATTGCTATAAAACAGTGAAATGGAAATGAGACAGGCAAAACCGCCTTACTGGTATATCTCGTAAGAACGCGAAATGATGTTCCTACTCAGATTTAGTCTTCAAAAAATCGGTCCAATAGTATATCGATATTGTTAACCCAGATGATTGAGAACCATTTCCGGCAACTTGGTGCAGATATCAAACCGGAGCGGTTTTTCAATATAGCGTATCACCTGCGAGTACTGTTTTGCTCTTTCGTGATCGCGTGCATCAATAGAAGAAGATATCAATATAATTTTCATTTGGTTCCAGATCGGTGTCGACTTCATGGAATCCAGAAATTCCCAGCCGTTCATCAGCGGCATGTGTATATCTAGGAGTAACAGGTAATTTTCTGTTTCACTGCCATGGGCACAGAGGTAGTCGAGCGCAGCTCTGCCATTCTGAAAGCTCAACGGCTCTTCGGTACATAAGCCGCTCCGTATAGCGATGCTTTTATGCAATAACAGTATAACGGGGTCATCGTCTATAATTAATACTTTAAAACGCATGACCTCTTTCAATTTTCCAGTTGTTCTGTTTTACGAACGATCTCATGTATAACATTGTCCAATTCATCGGCTGATACCATGATGTTGTTGAGCACTTCCTGTAAATTCAGCTCTTCTGCCGGCATAAACTTGATGAACTCAATAAGACCTTTTATTCTGGCCAACGGTGCCCGAACCACATGCGACTGTATCCACGCAATTTCATTTAATCGCTTATTCTTCTCTTCTATATCTTTTACATAACGCATTTGTACCGTTATATCTTTAGCCAGCACCAAACGCGCTTTTCTTCCATCAAGTTCAATCAGGTTGCTTTGGATATCAACACATATACGTTCACCATTCTTGCGGATGTGTGTAAATACTCCGCGACTGAAAGCACCTGTCATTTTTGTACGCCCGACAATACGTTCTACTTTCCCTATATCATTCTGCGGACGAATATCCTTAATGGACATCGACAAGAATTCCTCGCGGCTATATCCGTAATGACGAATGGCTGCATTGTTTACATTGAGAAACCGGAACGTCTCCACATCAAATACCCACATCGGAAAAGGACTCATATCAAATAGAGTCCTGTATTTTTCTTCGTTCTCGTGAATGAGTAACTGCGATAATTTACGTTCTGTTATGTCGCGATAGTGCGCAATGATAGCGCCCACAGCAGGCTCCTGCAATTGATTCTGAAAATTCAGTTCGATCCAGCGATACGAACCATCCGGCAACAGCGATCTATACTCTATATATTTAACAAGCTGTGGCTGATCAATAATATACCGGAAAGCTTCCCCTACTTTTATCCGATCCTCTTCGTGTACAATGTGCAGGAAAGATTTACCCAACAACATATCCGAATCGTAATTGAGTATCTTTTGTCCGGATAAACTTATCTCGAGCAAAAATCCTTCTTCGGTAAAGATGGATAAACCATCGGTACTGTTTTCGAGTAATGCCTTGAAACGTTTCTCTCGGTTCTGCAACAAAGCTTCTGACTGCTTCTTTTCGGTTACATCACGCGCTACACAATAGGACACCTTTTCGCGCGCATCCCATTTCGCTGACCAATGCAGCCATACATATTTACCATCGCGCGTACGATAACGATTTTCAAAGTTGGTTGCGTCCAACCCACTTACAACTTTGCCGGATGTGTCCATCGACCGGTGTAAATCATCGGGGTGAATGATTGACCATGCACTGCGGCCGATAAGTTCTTCGGGCCCGTAGCCCAATACATTTTTCGAGGCAGCACTTGCACTTAGAAATGTTCCGCCTTCATCAAATGTACAGATGATATCGAGTGACTGATCCAGTATTTTTTGCAATTGCTCCCGGCTTCGGGTCAGCAATGTCTCGGTCATTGCTTTTTCTTTTCGCTCCGCAGCTTCCTTCAGCGCCCGCGAAATTTTCAGCGGCACCTGGTATATATTTTCTTTCAGCACATAATCTGTTATACCGTTCCGGATCAGCGCCACTGCATTCTCATCGCCTATCGTTCCTGAAACTATAATGAACGGAACATCCGGTAATACACTTTGTTTGATTTGGAATGCTGAGAGTCCGTTAAATGAAGGAAGCGAATAGTCGGATAAAATTACCTGCGGGTTGAAATTTACAAGCTCGCGTTCGTAGTCGGTTTTCGTTTGCACCGTACAAGCAGTATAGCGGATGCCGTTTCGCTTTAACTCATGCGAAAGCAACTCCAGGTCATCCGGATTGTCTTCAATGAAAAGTATACGGATATCATCGGGAAGTCCAATGCTCGTATTACCTGATTCCGGATTCGGTCCGGACAGTTGATCCGGAGCATTCGGATTTACGTTCGACATATTAGATCTGTTCATCGACAACATAGCGCGTTCAAAGCATTACCACGGGTAAAGTGAGCAAGGCATTAAGCATTCGTGCTGCAAAGATCAAACCTGCATAGCATCAATCCATCAGGGGCGCCCTGATTTTAAAAATAAGACTTTTCCTTAGTTTTTATTCTGAGTGTAGAAATTCTGATACGTTTTAGTAAACGTAATCTATAGCCAAACTATATGTTCCGCATGCGAACATAAATATTCAGTATCGCACAAGCCAAACGTCAAAACAACGCGTAAACCTATATTTTATGGTTTGGCATTGATTTGGTCATTCCGGCAGACAGTAACCCCGATTAGAGACTAAGCCTATGTTTTTTACGAACCTCAAAAGCGCCTGGAGAAATCTTCTCCGTCATCCGTTTTCTTCCATTATTAATATAGCAGGCCTGGCCACGGGTATTACATGCTGTATTTTTATTTCATTGTTTGTGTGGTCTGAATTACAGGCAGACGAGTTTCATCTTCGAAAGGAGAATATATTTCGCGTAAACCAGACTTTCCCGGAGACGGGTCGCGCAGCCGGGTCGACTTCATATCCGTTAGGTACTTCACTGAAGAATGAATATTCAGCGGTTCACCAGATTGTTCGCTTAGGACAGGATAATGTCTCCATCCGTGCGGATAAAGACTCCTACTTTTATGAAGAAGGATTTTACTGGACCGATTCTTCATTCTTCAGCGTCTTCAGCTTTGACCTTGTAAAGGGCGATCGCGCGACAGCCTTAAAAGATCCCTATAGCGTGGTGATGACAGAAACCATGGCTAAGAAATATTTCGAAGATGCAGACCCCATTGGGAAGACGGTGGAACTGAAGATCTATGACGGTGATCGCAAGTTTGCGTTTACTGTAACCGGAGTTGTAAAAGATATACCGCGCAACGCGTCCATTCAATTTACTTTTCTCGCGCCCATGCATACCGCCATGCAGGTATATCCGCAGTTCGAAAATTTCTGGAATCTGAGCTGGGTTACAACGTATGCCCTGGTGAGCGATGCGAATGCTATACCCAACATGGAGAAAAAGGCTTCTTCCTTCCTGGGGAAATATGCCGGTAAAGGCTTTGCACA
Source organism: uncultured Chitinophaga sp. (assembly GCA_966211525.1). Classification (GTDB taxonomy): domain Bacteria; phylum Bacteroidota; class Bacteroidia; order Cytophagales; family Cyclobacteriaceae; genus Ohtaekwangia. The sequence goes on from CBIHOZ010000202.1 coordinate 8,512, forward strand.
CCAGGGTATTGAATTTCAACCTTTGTCAAAACTTCATTTATACTCGGGTCATGTCGGCAAAAATCTTACCGATGGCATAACCAACGTATATATATTTAGTGCTATCGGTGCATTTATATTCCTGCTGGCCTGTGTAAACTTTGTCAATATATCAACCGCGCGGGCCGAGTTGCGTAAAAAAGAAATAGGTGTACGCAAGGCTTTGGGTGCTTTCCGCAAGCAACTGTTTGCGCAGTTCATGGTGGAAGCGGTGCTCACGGCTGTTATTGTATTGATCATTTCATTCGCGGCTGTGTCGGCTTTGCTACCACTCGCAAGCGACTATATACCGATACGTCCGTCCTGTTCTCGGCCTTGGCATTGCCTGCTATATTTCTATCTACCATTACGTTGATCTGCATTTTCGCAGGACTATACCCGGCTACATTTCTTTCGGCATTCAAACCGCTGGAAGCACTTAAAAATAAAGTGGCTGCTACAGGCTCCGGTTTTTCATCACGCCAGGCATTGGTGATCTTTCAGTTTACCATATCCATTGCACTTATTGCCAGCACGCTGATCATCAACAAACAGGTTCGCTATCTGAAGCAAGCAGATCTGGGAGTAGCAACGGATCAGTTGATCACCATTCCTGTAGACGATCGTGAGCTACAGAAAAAGATACTGACTATACGCGATCTCATGGGCGCAACTCCGGGAGTAACAGGTGCCTCTGCTACGGGTGAAAGCTTCCCGGCCGCCATGAACAACGCCTGGGATATACGCTGGCATGAACGCACAGAGCAGGATGGCGGCACAATCTTTATCGTATCGGTTGACTTCGAATATTTCAACCTGCTGAAAGCTTCTTTTGCTGAAGGACGAAACTTCTCTGAACACTATGGCACCGATGACTCGTCAGCCTTTATCATCAATGAGACAGCGCGCAAAATGCTGGGAGTAACCGAAGCCACCGGGAAAGAAGTAACCATCGGCAATACACTCGGAACTATTGTGGGAGTTGTGAACGATATACATCATTACTCCCTTCATCAGAAAGTTGAACCTATAGCATACTTCCCGGTGCCGGCTCCTGCACGTGCCTGCTCGGATAATCTCCTGTTAAAAGTATCTCCGCAAAATCTGTCGACAACCCTCGCAGCACTCAAACAAAAATGGGAAGGCTTAACACAGGATCGTCCTTTTGAATATCATTTTGTTGATGACGAGTTTGCCGCCACGTATGCACAGGAAGAAAAATTCCTTCTGCTGTTTGAAGTATTCTCTTTTATGGCAGTAGTCATTGCGTGCCTGGGACTGATGGGGCTATCTTCCTTCGTAGTGAACAGACGCTCGAAGGAAATTGGTATTCGCAAAGTATTGGGGGCCTCCATCCTGCAGATTTTGACTATGCTTACGCGAGGGTTTTCCATACCTATTGCTATAGCTTTTATTATAGCAGTGCCCGGTATATATTTTGGTATGAGTCACTGGCTGCAGCGCTTCGCCTATAAAACCGATGTGGATATTATACTGATCATATTGTCGGGAGTAGCTGCGTGGCTGATAGCATTTTGCTTCATCGGCTTTCAGTCGTGGAAAGCAGCACGCATCAATCCGGTAAAAGTTCTTAAAGATGAATAGGGTTGCCCGCAGAATGCGCAGATGAACGCAGAAAATACATTTTCATGATATCTATATATGCTGAACGCACACCAGGCAGATGCACTATAGCTATATATTTGCATTTATCGGTGTGCATTTGCGTCTTCCGCGGGCTTAAAAATTACGGCTATTGTTAAGGAAATACCTTACCTTTGCCACATACCTTGTTCAACGGATGAGCCTGCTTCTCAAAAATCACATTCAGGAAATTGTTACCGATTTGTCGGATGAAGACTTTGATTATATACTGAGTCACTTTGTGCTGATCAAAAGACAGAAGCATCAGTTTGTTCTGCAGGCGGGCGATGAAGTAAAGTATAGCTACTGGGTTGTAAAGGGTTGTGTGCGATCGTACGTAACGGATGATGCCGGCAAAGAACACATTCTTCAGTTTGGTATGGAGAACTGGTGGATCAGCGACTACAGTGCTTACTATAACAAGGGTATATCTGATATATATATTAGTTGTATAGAAGACTCCGAACTGCTGGCCATCACAGTCGAGAACTATGACAAGCTCTGCCGTGAGTTACGAAGCATGGAACATTTCTGGGCTGTAAAATCAAAGTTCGGATACGTTGCCCTCCAAAAAAGAATACTCTCACTGTTACGAAACACTGCAGAAGAACGCTATAACCAGTTACTCAGTCAATACCCACAGTTATTTCAGCGCGTGCCTAAGAAAATGATCGCTGCCTACCTCGGTGTATCCCGTGAAACACTCAGTCGTTTCCATGCGCGCAGCGGTGTGATGTAGATCACTTTAAAGATGTGATGTACGTCCTCATCTCAGGCGTAACCAATTGCCATCTTTGCAGCGTTATTATTCAAAAAAACTTATGAAAACAGGACGTAACATTTTCCTGACTGCAGTGTTGTTCTTATCTATACTTACCGGGTATGCACAATCAACAGCACATGCATCTGCAAAGAAAACAAATCTTAAAAAAATGAAAGTATTATTTGTATTAACATCGCACGATCAACTCGGCAACACCGGTGAAAAAACCGGTTTCTGGATTGAAGAATTTGCAACGCCTTACTATACACTGACTGATCAGGGTATAGATGTAACCATCGCTTCACCGAAAGGTGGCCAGCCTCCTATTGATCCAAAAAGTAACAAGCCTGAATTCAGTACACCGGCTACAAAGCGCTTCTACGAAGATCAACAAACACAAAACAAGCTTGCTAACACCGTTGTGTTAAAGGATGTAGATCAGAAAAATTTTGATGCTGTATTTTACCCGGGTGGACACGGTCCGCTGTGGGATCTGGCCGAAGATAAACGCTCTGTCCAATTGATCGAGTCATTTTACAACAACAACAAACCGATCGCATTTGTATGTCACGCTCCCGGTGTATTGAAAGATGTAAAAGACAAAAGCGGAGCATACCTGGTGAAAGGTAAAAAAGTTACCGGCTTCAAAAATACAGAAGAAGCTGCGGTACAACTTACCGATGTGGTTCCGTTCTTATTGGAAGATGTACTGCAACAACGCGGTGCTCAATTTCAAAGCGGTGATGACTGGAAGCCTTTTATCGTAACCGATGGACTGCTCATTACCGGTCAGAACCCTGCTTCATCTGAAGCTGTTGCTGAAAAGCTGATCGAATATCTTAAACGATAATATATTCAGATTACTCGGGGTTAAGGGAGTATCGCACGATGCGTACTCCCTTTTTATTTTACAGATATACTCTTTATTCTCAGGCATCGCTTCTATGCTGTCCCTTTTGTTTGCGCAGCAAGGCCTCCAGGTAATAATAGTCAGCGTAGATGATGGAAGCATCGATCTCGGTACCATTAGGTTTATGCCCGGTGGAGTGCAACAGGAACGAAGAATTCTGCTGGCGGCTCTGGTACGTTTCGGATGACAATGTGTGCACCATACCATCGGCCATCTTCCAGTAATACTTGCTTTTATCAGCCGCTACATATCCTGATAACTCAAATAACGCTGATGCTGTAATTGCAGCAGCAGAAGCATCGCGTGGAGCACCTGCTATATTTACCGCATGAAAGTCCCAATACGGAATATAGTCTTCCGGTAAATGCTCCAGATATACATCCGCCACTTTCTGCGCGAATTCCAGGAAGCGAACATCTTTTGTCTCCCGGTATACCATGGTGAACCCATATATAGCCCAGGCTTGTCCGCGGGCCCACGTGCTTTCATCGGCAAGTCCCTGGTGCGTAATGCCTTTTATTCTTGCGCCCGTCAACGTATCGTAGAGTACAACATGATATGAAGTATAATCCGGACGAAAGTGATTTTTCATC
>CBIHOZ010000203.1:0-12436 GCA_966211525.1 uncultured Chitinophaga sp.
TTGCCGAATGGATAAAAAACAAAAAAGGTGTGCTGAGCATGGACGACTACCTGACATTCTAGGCCGTTTCGTGCGACTAATCATACGATCAAATTATTTTCTCTTTATTTGCAAGTTTTAAATTCAGTTATACGATTATGAATTGGCAGTTTTGGAAGAAATCACAGCGCGAAGCAAAACCAAAATCAAAAACCCGCGAATGGTGGGACGCTATACTTTTTGCTGTTGTTGCTGCCACGCTTATCCGCTGGCTTATCATGGAAGCCTATACCATTCCAACGCCTTCCATGGAGAACTCATTGCTGGTAGGTGATTTTCTTTTCGTAAGCAAGTTCCACTATGGAACACGTACTACAACTACTCCCCTGCAGGTGCCGCTTACACACCAGAAGATCTGGTTTACCAATATACCTTCCTACCTCGAGTGGATAAAATTACCGCAGTATAGATTGCCCGGTATAAGCGAAGTAAAACGTGAAGATGTAGTAGTCTTCAATGTGCCGCCGGTTGGTTTGAATGAAGGTAAAGATTATCCGGTCGATCTCAAGACAAACTATATCAAGCGTTGTGTTGCTATACCCGGCGATACCCTGACGATTAAAGACAAACAGGTTTTCATTAATGGTGTAGCGGAAGCAAATCCACCGGAGATGCAATTCAGCTATATGGTGGTATCCAAAGATCAAATCAGTCAGCGTAACCTGCAGAACCTTGAACTTGGTCCGGAAGATTACCAGAGTTACCGTCAGCCGAATGGCCAGTATGCTTACATGATGTGGCTTACAAAGGAAAAGGCTGACGAGATAAAAGCACTGCCTTATATTGTTAGCATTGAAATGGAGAAGCGTATTGAGGACGAAGGAGCGATCCCCTACTCCACTTACTACGATTGGTCTGGTGGAAGCAACTCTAAAAAATACTACCATTGGTCAACCGATAACTTTGGTCCGATCTGGATACCGAAAGAAGGTGCTACACTGGCCATTAACGATTCAACGCTGGCCCTATACGGCACTACAATAAAACTATACGATCACAACAAAGATGTAAAGATCGAGAACGGCAAGTTGTTCATCGATGGTAAAGAAGTTACCGAATATACTTTCAAACAGAATTACTATTTCATGATGGGTGATAACCGTCATAACTCCCTCGACTCGCGCTTCTGGGGCTTTGTACCAGAAGATCACATCGTAGGTAAAGCATTCTTCATCTGGCTCTCCATCGACCGAAACGCAAGCTTCGTGAACAAAATACGCTGGAGCAGGTTCTTCAAGCTCATTAAATGATTTTAAGATTAGAAAATTGAAAAATTAGAATATCTGAAGATTGAAAGATTAAGTATAGATATAGGTACCGTACCTAATCTTGTAATCTTTCAATCTTTTTGATTTTCCAATCTTTCAATTTTTCATCCCCTCACCAGTTGATCTCTTTGATTCCTTTGCTGCGGAGGTACTCGTTGGTTTTACTGAAATGTTTATTGCCGAAGAAACCTTTGTCGGCTGAGAACGGTGACGGGTGTGCAGACATGAGCACATAATGTTTTTTACGATCGATTATCTCTCCTTTTTTCTGCGCATACGATCCCCACAACAAGAACACTACGTTCTCTTTTTCATCGGATATTTTTTTGATCACGGCATCGGTGAAAGACTCCCATCCTTTGTTCTGATGTGAACCGGGTGATGAAGCGCGTACCGTAAGCGTTGCGTTGAGCAACAGTACACCTTGCTCTGCCCAGCGGGTAAGATCACCGGATTTTGGTATAGGCTTTCGAAGATCGTTCTGTATTTCTTTAAAAATATTTACCAGCGATGGTGGCATGCGCACATCCTCGCGCACCGAGAAACATAATCCGTTGGCCTGCCCCGCTCCATGATACGGATCCTGCCCGATAATAACCACCTTCACATCGTTGAACCCGCAGGCATCAAAGGCCTTGAATATTTCTTTTCCGGGCGGATAAACGGTTTGGGTTTTGTATTCCTGCTTAACAAATTCAATCAACTGGTTGAAATAAGGCTGGCTAAACTCATTTTCCAGCTTGGTTTTCCACGAGGTAGCAATTTTAACATCCATGCATAAAACTAAACGCCCGCAAGGAATCCTCCAATTCATTACGAAAACCAGAATAAATTTCAGCGATTTTCAGTATTTTGAATGACTATTTGTCGGAAGCACTTGGTAATTCCAAAAAATTAATATTTTTGAAGCGCATGGTAACGGAGATCACCAAAGGAATCAAAGTAAGTGTCGAGACGGAATATCAACCCGCTTATTCCAGTCCCAGCCAATATCACTATGTCTTTACCTATCGCATCACGATTGAAAACCAGAGTGAGTATACTATTCAGCTGTTACGCAGACACTGGTATATACACGATGCAGGATTTAGTCCGCGCGAAGTAGAAGGCGAAGGCGTTGTAGGTCAGCAGCCCGTATTGGAACCAGGACAAGCTCATCAATATGTATCCGGATGTAATCTCAAATCAGGTATAGGCAAAATGGTTGGCACATACCTGATGGAACGCATCGTTGATGGGTTAAAAGTTGAGGTAAATATTCCTGAGTTTACAATGATCGCACCCCTGCGACTCAATTAATTTTACTCCTCCCGATTATACTTACTTATTGAACAGGTAACAGAATGTTGAAGATAGCTTTCATGAATTTTCATCATTCGTTGACCCTTGCTCAATAATATCTTCATGCCTACATTTTTTCAGTTCAAAACTTACTTTACGTACTGGCTAGACCAGGTATCCGAGCATTCGCTTCACTCGCCTTTTCTTTTTGATTTTTATACCAAGGTGCTTCATGCGAAAAGCGATCGGACTTTATTCCATGCCATCGAGCAACGAAGAAAAGAATACCTCCACGACACAACGCTACTGACTATACATGACCCCGGAGCAGGATCATTAAACCTGAAAGCATCTTCACGCCAGGTATGCGATATAGCACGCACCAGTCTGAGCTCGTCTAAATACTCTTCGCTATATGCACGCATCATTCATCATTTTAATTGTAAATCTATACTGGAGCTCGGCACATCGCTTGGTATCAATACACTATACCTGGCCGCTAAACCGGGCAGTTCGGTAACAACGCTGGAAGGTGCCTCTCCTATAGCAGCGATAGCACTTGATACTTTCAGAAGTCTCAACGCAACGAACATCCGGCTTACTGAAGGCAACATCAATACAACGCTATATACATATCTCGATAAATGTACTTCGCTTGACTTTGCTTTCCTGGATGCCAACCATCGATACGAACCTACCCTGAAATACTTCGATGCCATCGTTCAGAAGATCCATGAAAAAAGTATTGTTGTGCTGGATGACATTCACTACTCACCCGAGATGGAGAAGGCCTGGAACCATGTGCGTAAACATGCGCTGGTATATGCCAGTATTGATCTATACCGGTGCGGTTTGTTATTCTTTGATCCTTCACTGAACAAACAACACGTTGTATTACAATTTTAAGCGTTGAATAACCCGATGGGATAACCTATTTTTGCGGTTACCCATTTTAATCACCTATGAGCGAAACGACTAGCACACAACCGGTTCAGCCGGCTCCGAAGAAATCACACAAGAGCACCATCATTATTGCGCTGATGGCAGTGATCATTGTTGTTCAGGGTATCAAGATTTTCGTTCTTGATCCGCGTGAAGAACAACGGCTTATTGCTGAAAAGACATCAACACAACAAGAGCTTGATGCTACTGTACAGCGCTTGACTGAAATAAAATCTGAGCTCGATGCCAAGATAGCCGAGGTTCAAAAACTAGGAGGCGATGTTTCCGATCTTGAAAAAGCCAAGCAAGAGTTAGAGACTGAATTGAAACGTCAGAAACGCGCTACGGGTAAAGAAATAAAAGCATTGAAAGATCGCGTTGAAGGTTATGAACTTCTGCTCAAGAATAAAGATGAAGAGATCGAAAAACTGAAGAACGTTAACAAAGAGCTCATGACCGAGAACCGCAGTTTGAAGACCGAAAAAAATCAACTGGGCGACTCGATTAATCAACTTAGTCAAAGTAAACAAGAGCTTGCTACCAAAGTGGCTATCGCTTCTGAATTAAAAGCAGAGAACCTGCGCATACTGGCGGTGAACGATCGTGGTAAAGAGCGTGAGTCGCCTTTCAAAAATCGTCAATTGGGCAAACTGAAAGTTGAGTTTAACATTGCAGAAAACAACGTAGCACCCATCGAAGGAAAGAAGATCATGATCCGCATAATTGATGAGAATGGTCAGGTGATCTTTGACGTGGCACGCGGATCAGGCACGTTCATCTACAACGGCAAAGAAGAGTTCTATACTGCATCGCAGGAAATTCTGTTCGATAACACCAAACAGAAACTGACATACCTCTACGAAAAGGGTTCAGACTATACTTCCGGTAACTATACGCTGGAAATCTACTGCGACAGCTATAAAATGGGCAGCGGGCAGTTTGTAGTTAAATAAAACCTTATAAGAGGCCAAAAAGCAGAAAGCTCGCGGTTTAATCAGCTGACTTTCTGCTTTTTCATTTAACGGCATTGGGTTAAAAATAGAGGTTAGGCTTTGAAATCGCAGAGAAATGCCTACCTTTGCAGGCTCAAATTAAAACATCATGAAAAACTACGAGACGGTATTCATTTTAAATCCCGTTTTGTCTGAAGATCAGGCAAAGGATGCTGTCGATAAGTTCGTGAAGGTTTTGAAAAAAGCTAATGCCGATGTTATCAACATCGAACAGTGGGGCTTAAAGAAGATGGCTTATCCCATCAACAAGAAGTCTACAGGCTTTTACAACCTCATCGAATTCACGGCCGAAGGGCCTGTTGTCGACACACTCGAGACTGAGTACAGACGAGACGAATCTATCATGCGCTTTTTAACAACAGCTCTTGATAAGCATGCGATCGTTTATAACGAACGCAGACGTAAAGGCGAATTTAAAAACAAAGAGAACAGAAAACCTGTTGCTAAAAAAGCTGAGGAGGAGCGCGGAAGATGACATTAATGAACGAACCTATCAAGCGCGCAGAGATCAAACCGAAGTACTGCCGCTTCAAGAAGAACGGTATCAAGTATATCGACTATAAAGATCCTGACTTCCTTTTGAAGTTTATCAACGAGCAAGGTAAAATCCTTCCTCGCCGATTAACAGGTACAAGCCTGAAATTCCAGAAGAAAGTAGCACAAGCTGTGAAGCGTGCTCGTCACCTGGCGATTCTTCCGTACACTGGTGATTCATTGAAGTAATCTTTAACCTTTAAAGAACACGAACATGGAAGTAATTTTGAAACAGGACGTACAGGGCCTTGGCTATAAAAACGATATCGTAAAAGTGAAAGCCGGATATGGTAACAACTACCTGATCCCGAATGGCTTTGCACTGATTGCCAACGACTCTAACAAAAGACTTGTAAACGAAAACATTCGCCAGGCTGCTCACAAAGCGGCTAAGATCAAGCAAGATGCAGAAGCACTTGCTGCCAAGATTGGTGATGTTACGCTTGAAATTAAAACGAAAGCTGGTGAGTCTGGCAAAATCTTCGGTGCTGTTACTGCACTGCAGATCGCTGACGCGCTGAAAGCTAAAGGTTTTGATGTAGACCGTAAGAAAGTAATTCTGAAAGACGCTCCTAAGCAATTAGGTTCATACGCTGTAACACTTGATCTTCACAAAGAAGTGAAGCATGAAGTTAAGTTCAACGTAGTAGGCGAATAATTTCAGCGTATATCAATATCAAAAAAGGCTGTCTCGAAAGGACAGCCTTTTTTCGTTTTATACTTTTCTGATTTCATGTCGCTCAACAACAGCGAAAAATTCAGTTGGCAACCCCTCCTACTTCTTATGGTAAACTATATATCAATTCGTTAACCATCTTTTCTCGCTACATTCGTTTGCATAAATATTTCCGTAAGTCACGTTAATATATTCTTCATGCCGTGGTAACTTAGGTTCCCTTGAATCTGAAAATCTATGGCTGCATCATCCCTATTTCAACATTACAACGGTCATTCTTCTGTGTGGGATGAAATGTTTGCCAATGCCACCGATATCCGGCAGCACTATCAAAGTGTAGCGAATTTTCTTTTAACTATACCGGGTGATGAGCTCAACAAGAAAGAAGAACTGGCCAAGCGCCTGTTCATGAGTCAGGGTATAACGTTTACAGTATACTCAAGCGGTGAAGGCATCGAAAAGATATTTCCGTTTGATATTATACCACGCATCATCACGGCATCGGAATGGGATTTCGTTGAGCGAGGCATCAAGCAGCGACTTCGCGCCCTGAATCTTTTTCTGCGCGATGTATACCACGAGCAGTTCATTCTGAAAGATGGCGTTGTTCCTTTCAACCTGGTTTATTCCTGCCCGCATTACCTGCGCGAAATGCAGGGCGTAAATGTACCCTATGATATATATGTACACATTGCCGGTATCGATCTGATCCGTGATCATGACGGAACCTTTTATGTACTGGAAGACAACCTCCGTACGCCTTCCGGTGTATCGTATATGATTGAAAACCGGGAGATCACCAAACGTATTTTTCCGGATCTCATTCCTCAAAATCATGTTCGGTCGGTTACGCACTACCCGAATATACTCTATAAAAACCTGATGGCGCTTTCGCCACGCAAGATCGCTTCACCAAATATAGTGTTACTTACACCGGGCATCTATAACTCAGCATATTTTGAACACACAACACTTGCCAGACTCATGGGTGTTGAACTGGTGGAAGGCCGCGACCTGGTGGTTGAAAATCACCATGTATATATGAAGACAACGGCCGGGCTAAAGCAGGTAGATGTTATATACAGAAGAGTCGATGATACCTTTCTCGACCCCTTGGTATTTGATCCCAACAGCGTACTCGGTGTATCCGGTATCCTCTCCGCTTACCGAAAAGGAAATGTAGCGATTGTAAACTCCATCGGGAATGGTGTAGCAGACGATAAAGCTATATATGTATACGTACCAGACATGATACGCTACTATTTGAACGAAGAGCCTATTCTGAAAAATGTACCAACGTACCAGCTTGGTAAACCTGATGAGCAGGAATATGTTCTAAAAAATATAGACAAGATGGTAGTAAAGAAAACCAACGAGTCTGGTGGCTATGGTATGTTAATGGGACATGCCGCTTCTGAACAGGAGATTGAAGCCTATAAAAAAGAAATCATGAAAGAGCCTCGTCACTTTATTGCCCAGCCAACCATAAGTTTATCCTCGGCACCATGCTATATCGATGGCAAAGTGCAACCCCGCAGAGTAGACCTTCGTCCGTTTGCGTTATGTAGCCCCAACGGCATCGAGATCGTACCCGGAGGCCTCACCCGCGTAGCCCTTCGCGAAGGCTCCCTCGTAGTAAACTCCTCCCAGGGCGGAGGCAGTAAGGACACCTGGGTTCTCTCCCATTAATGTGTTGATGTGTTTGCGTGTTAATGTGTTGATGTTAACATGTAAACATACCAACATTCAACGTATACAATATCCCCTACATCAACACATAAATACATTAACACCTCAACACAATTAAAATGCTGAGCCGCGTTGCTGATTCACTTTACTGGATGTCGCGATATATCGAACGAACCGATAGCACGTTGCGTACTCTGATGATTAACCATCTTTCTGCTCAGGATAATCCGGAAGAATTTACCTGGCGGCCGTTGTTACGCATTTTCAGTAACATGGAAGAGAATGATATAACGGCTATCGAGCGGAACGGCAGGCAGGTGCTGCAGTATATGGTGTTGAGTCGTGACAATCCTAACTCGGTCTCAAACCTGGTTATACAGGCACGTGAAAATGCGCGTGCTGTACAAGACAATATCACGAAAGAACTTTGGCAATGTCTCAATGAGTTTTATCATGTTGTGCGTGATCAGCGTTTGAAACAGGCCTTGCAATATGATGATCCGGCTACGGTACTCGATACATTAATCCGGCAGTGTATGCTTTACTATGGCACAACGGATATCACGATGTTCAGAGGAGAAGGGTTGTGTTTTATGAACCTCGGCAAATACCTGGAGCGTGCTATACAATCGGCAGATATACTCGATATAAAATTCAGTGACTTGTCGTACGACCTGGATAAAACCACCGATACAACGTACTGGAAACACTTACTGAAATCTGTATCGGGTTATGCGCTATACCTGAAGCGATATCGTTCCGGCTTTGAAGCGCGCAATGTTGTTGACCAGGTGTTGTTCAACAACGATTTTCCACGATCAATTTTATACTCCATCAACCAGTTACACCGATCGTTCAGCCGGTTGAAGAATGATCAAAATACGGAAGGCTATAACAAAGTAGATTTCCTCATAGGGAAACTTCGCAGTAAACTTCAGTACTCGAACGTAGACAGTGTTTCGAAGATTGGACTTCACCATTACTTAACCGAAATTACCAGCGATATTTACGCGATTGGAAATACCTTGAATCAGCATTATTTCGCTTACAGTTAATCAGCTCGCATGTCAAAATTTAAGATCAGACACATCACCCGGTACCGATATGAAGACACCGTTCGCGATAGCGCCAACCAGTTGATGCTCTACCCGATTCGCGATTCGTTTCAGGATATACTGGAGCATACCATTGTGATCACAGGTCACCCGATGGTACATATACATACAGACTACTTTGGCAACCAGATAGGTACATTTACCAATGCGCACCCGCACCGCGAGCTGGTTATCGACTCGCAGTTGACCGTGGCAACCAAACTTCGCCAGATGCCAGAAGACAACCTCCCTCCCGGCGATCAATGGGCAGCACTTCAACCGTTGCAACAGCAAATGGAGTTTATAGATTTTCTGCGACAGGAAGATTTCAAGGCATTGCCCGAGATACGATTCATTGCCGAAGAAGAACTGGCCCGAAAGCAGTCACCCTTTCAATCGACACAAAACGTAAGCGAGTATATATATAAGACTTTCGAATATCGCACCGGCATTACTACAATAGAAACAACGCTCGATGAAATCTGGAAACTGAAATCAGGTGTATGCCAGGATTTCGCACACATGCTACTGGCTATACTCAGACTCATGAATATACCGTCACGCTATGTGAGCGGGTATATATGTCCGAATAAAAGCGGCATGCGCGGAGAAGGTGCTACGCATGCTTGGGTGGAAGCCTATATACCTTTCTATGGATGGCTGGGCTTAGACCCTACCAATAACTGCCTGGTGAATGATACGCATGTGCGCCTTGCTGTAGGAAAAAATTTCTCCGATTGTTCACCGGTAAAAGGAACGTATCGCGGCACATCCAACCACTCGCTGGATGTTACTGTAACCGTAGTCAACGAAGACGGCAGCACCACTACAGCAGACACTTCGGTTACTCCCGGCCCCATGGCTACCACAACCAACGCGCAACAAAACTCTTTCAGAAAATACCAGGAAATGCAGATGCAGCAATAGGGAGCTGTGAGCTTTTAGTTGCGAGCTGCGAGCGTAGTGGAATGGCTGCTGGCTACTGGCTGCAGGTTGCTGGAAGATATACTTTGAAGCCAGGAGGCCGCTATAGTGCAGATGCTGCGATTAGGAGCTGTGAGCTTTTAGTTGCGAGCTGTGAGCGTAGTGGGAATGGCTGCTGGCTACTGGCTGCAGGTTGCTGGAAGATATACTTTGAAGCCAAGCAACCGCTATAGTATACGAGTTTAGTACGGAAGTTTGTTTCATATATATACATGAAACAAACTTCCGTTTGAAAAAACGTTTCAAACGAATTACCACTATATATCCGATCCTAAACTATATCTGCTCCTTTCCAGTAGCCAGAAACCAGTAACCAGCAGCCATTAAACCACTATGGTCTTAAAAAAGCGCGAGCTGCCAGTACTCTCTACTCGCAGCTCGCAACTCAAAGCTCACAGCTATTTCTAAAATTTGTGTCTCACAAAAGCTTCCATCGCTTCGTATTCAGCAAGGCCAAGTTTGTTATAGGCTTCGGCTGTAGCGTGGTTACGATCTTCGGCACGCATCCAGAATTCACGTTTGTCGCTGCCCGGGAACATCGCGCTGTCTTTTTGTGACTGGTGCTTGAATACCGCTCTGCGTTTACGCATTAACTCTTCCGGACTCAGTGGTACTGCCATTTCAATCTGGTCAATGTCCCACTCCTGCCATGCACCGCGGTATAACCATACCCAGCAGTCTTTCATCCACTCTTTATTTTTGAGGCGATTTACGGCTTCCATTACGGCAGCAAGACAAACACGGTGTGTACCATGCGGATCTGACAAATCACCGGCTGCATATATCTGATGTGGTTTGATCTTCTCGATCAGGTCCATCGTAATCTTTATATCATCTTCACCGAGTGGCTTCTTCTTCACAGCACCTGTCTCATAGAAAGGCATGTCGAGGAAGTGCATCTGCTCATCCGGTATACCAACGTAACGGCCACCCGCTTTTGCTTCACCTCTGCGGATCAGACCTTTGATCTTCAACACTTCAGGACTATCATTTTGTCCGGCACCTTTCTGTTTGATCGATTCAACAACTTTCTTGTAGAACTTCTCTCCATCATCTTTACTCAAACCGAACTGATGATTGAAGTCGCGCACGAAGTCGGCAAAGCGAACTGCATCATCATCAAACACCGCTATATTTCCGGATGTCTGGTAAGCTACGTGTACTTCATGGCCCTGGTCTACAAGACGAATGAAGGTACCTCCCATCGAGATGACATCATCATCCGGGTGTGGCGAGAAGATGATAACACGTTTCGGGAATGGCGTAGCGCGCTCCGGACGGTGTGTATCGTCTGCATTCGGTTTACCACCTGGCCACCCGGTGATAGTATGCTGAAGGAAATTGAATACTTTAATATTTACCTGGTATGCTGAACCATATTCCGTAATGATATCGCCCATACCATGTTCCATATAGTCGTGGTTGGTAAGTTTCAATACCGGCTTACCAATAGTCTGGCACAACCATACTACCGCTTTACGAATCAGTGCTTCGTTCCAGTCAATGCTATCAATCAACCATGGTGTTTTGATACGAACGAGTTCTGATGAAGCAGCTTCATCCAATATCACCAGGCAATTGTCATGCTTCTGCAGGAACGATGAAGGTATCTGATCGGTGATCGGTCCTTCAACAGCCTTCTTGATAACTTTCGCTTTACCTTCGCCCCACGCCATCATGATAACACGCTTGGCTTTGAGGATAGAACCAACACCCATGGTGATCGCTTTGCGCGGTACATTTTCTTCACCAAAGAAATCGCTGGCTGCATCGATACGTGTTACCTGATCGAGTGTAACAAGACGTGTGAATGACTTTTCAGTAGAACCCGGTTCGTTGAAACCGATGTGGCCGGTACGACCTATACCGAGTATCTGTATATCTATACCACCCAATGCATCAATCTTCGCTTCGTAATCACGACAGAAGTCTGCAACTTTTTCTTTTGATAACGTTCCGTCCGGTATATGAATCTGGTTCTTGGGTATATCGATATGATTGAAGAGATGCTCATTCATAAACCGTACATAACTCTGCAGGTTATCCGGTTGCATCGGGAAATACTCATCGAGGTTGAAAGTATATACATGCTTGAAGCTGAGACCTTCCTGCTTGTGCATGCGAACAAGTTCAGCATATACGCGTGTCGGTGTAGAACCTGTAGCCAGGCCCAGCACGCAGTTTCTTCCCTCCTGCTGACGGTTTTTGATCAGGGCTGCAATCTCGCGGGCAACAAATTCAGAAGCCTCGCCTGAGCCGGTAAAGATTTTTACGGGGATTTTTTCAGAAGCAATAAGGTCGTTGTTCATATTTTTGATTGAATGATTAACTCTATTGAGAACTAAAGTACTTTAAAACATGCGAAATTTTCAAGTGTTTGCGGTAACATAATTTATGAA
Source organism: uncultured Chitinophaga sp. (assembly GCA_966211525.1). Classification (GTDB taxonomy): domain Bacteria; phylum Bacteroidota; class Bacteroidia; order Cytophagales; family Cyclobacteriaceae; genus Ohtaekwangia. The sequence continues at coordinate 11,920 of CBIHOZ010000203.1, forward strand.
CCCCTTCAGAACCGTTTTAAATGCAGGTGTGTCAACGCACACAATTTCTTTGTCAGACAAAATTCTGACACTCGGGTCGTGCTTTGCCGATGCGATTGGCTCCAGACTCGTTCGTTCCAAAGTTCAAACACTGGCTAATCCGTTTGGTGTTTTGTACAACCCGCACTCCATTCACAGGCTTTTGCAATACACCATTTTCAATGAGCCGGTGCCGGAACACACCTTTCTGAAACATCATGATGTATACCTGAATTACGACTTTCACTCCGAGTTATCGGCTTTGGAGAAAGAAGCGTTGCAACATAACCTGCGCAACATGATCGGGTCTACGCATCACTTCTTAAAAGACGCACAATGGCTGCTCATCACCTACGGCACAGCCTGGGTATACGAGCGTGCGGATACAGGTGAAGTAGTAGCCAACTGTCATAAACAACCGGCCAGTCAGTTTCAGAAATCACTTCTTGATCACGACAAAATTGTTCAGTCATGTGATACTATATATAGGACGCTGAAC
>CBIHOZ010000204.1:0-12268 GCA_966211525.1 uncultured Chitinophaga sp.
TTACTGTTGTTCTGTTAGTTCTTATACTAACCGGTTGTTCGGATACACGGGTAAATTCACCGGCTCCAACTGAAAAGAAACTTTCCAAAACTGTTGGCGAACAGATTTCACTGGCGGTTGCTGAACGGTGGATGGGGCTTTATAGTCAAAGCACTTCAGGAACCAGAAGCGAAGATGTAGACTATAGTATAACGCCCGATCATTTGAAGGCCCTTGCCAGCTATGCAACCGAAACAGGGATAGCGTTTCATCATGCTATAGATGATGTCGGGCACCATCACATATTGGTAATCCCGGTTAAGGACGGTGCGTTACTCAAAGATGCGCCTGTACTCATAGATGCCAATACCGATGCCGTGATTTCGCCAAGCATAGCAAAGGCATGGACTGAAAACTATGAAAAGGCATATCCTGAACAAGGCTGGTATCATTTCTTTGGCTATGACATTTTTGATGAAATCATTCAGTCGTCTTTTTCACGTATCGATATAGAACCTGCTATTAATGACGAGGGCAAACCACAGTTACTATTGGTTGTATGGCCTCAAACAACACCAAATGGTAAAACTGAGGCCGCGACTCCCTTGGTATATGATGCGTCCAACTTGTGCCCACCCTGTGCGAGATAACTAGTAATACATTTTTAAAAGTAATAGAGATGGAAGCTAGTGAGGTTGATTTTGTTAGGATCGTTTCAAATTTGTCGATCATCGTGCCATTGGTACTGTATCTTGTAAAATTCAAGAATGCTCCCCGACCAATTCATATTATGGGGACGCTTGTCATTGTTTCTGCTTTCTGCGATCTGATAGGATTTATCCTGATGTCGGGAAAGCATTCAACTGCGGTTGTTATTAATATATACTATATGTTGACTTTTATTTTACTAAGCTGGTACTATTATGAAAGTATTTTTAAAGTGAAATATAAACTGGTATTACCGATAGGTTCTGTCGTTTATTTTGTCTTGTTTCTCGTGATAACATTTACCATGCAGGACATTTCTTTTTATCAAAACAGGGTGTGGGTCTTAATCAGTGTTATTCTGCTTGTCTATTCACTGCTATATAGCGTATACCTTCATAAGGATGTACTCCGATCGGGTAAACAAGGAGGAAGTGCTTTATGTTTTAGTACCGGCATTTTCTATTATTTTGCCTGGAGCACGGGTATTTTTATTGTTACCGAGTACCTGCTGGTGAAACTGGATTCTGAAACCATGCTTCTTGTCTGGATGGCGCATAACTTGGGTAATATTGGGAAGAATTTGTTTCTTGCTGCCGGGTTTTATTTTACCGCTAACAAGAGGTTTATATTATGAAAACATACCTTAACATCGGATGGATTTTAGTTGTCGTAGCTACGATAAGCTATCTGTGGTTTAAAATGTTGGGATATATCAAAATAATAGCTTCACTCCGGCAAACAGAAGCAGAACTGACGGCAAAGATTACGGAACTGGAATTGAAGCAGATAGAGTTTGCTATTAAGGAAGCAGAGTATAAGGAACAGGCAGAGGATAACATCAAAACTATAGCTGCCCTCGAAAAGCTAGTGGCCTCGCAAGATAAACTGCTGGATGCCTACCGTGATGATGAATTGTATTGATACTTCCTATAACTATAACTCTCATTCTTCTTAAGAGAGTCTTTGCACTAATAACAAGGCTGCCCTTTTTAACCAGGGCAGCCTTTGTTTTTTGCACATGAAAGCTCTGGTATCACGGATATAGCAATTGCGTTTATTTTGCAGGACTCTGCCCTCTTTTTTTCAATCACCTTTTGCTCGATATAACACTCCTCGATTTGACAAAAGGACTCCAATACTTAATAGCGGTAAATCGTCAATGTAATATTTTTCATGACGATCGTCTTTATACGCCTATACCAAGATGTATACTGAGGTTCATGTCAGTATAAATACGTGCATACAATTGATATAGGTAACATTGTCTGTTTTCTGCCGCAGTAAAATATACCTTATCGAAACGTAGGTGTGATGTAAGATTGATATACGAATATTCATTTTTTCGATTCACTTCAGGAATAAGAAACTTGTTATCCGAGCTAAAACGCAAAGTCCGGTAGTACTTTTTTACCATGCCGGTAGCTTGTAGTATGACCGGACAACTTGCATGAATTTATTTCGGTAAACGCCCTATTATTGGAGCTGATTTGCAGAAATACTGTATATGCTATACCTGTACCGACTGATTTGTGTTTGCCTATGAGGATATATTTTACTGCATTTCTATTTTATACTTTTTTCTTCCTGCAATCACTCCATGCTCAGAATCTCGATGAGATAGGAAAAACTAACCCACTTACGGTAACAGGCGGTGTTTCACTTAACCAAATTTTTTATACCGCCAGTGGCATAGAAAACAGGCGCGATCCATATTCATATTACGCTTCCGGTAATATAAACTTCTCATTATATGGCTGGAACGTTCCACTAAGTTTTGCCTTATCAAACCGGAATACTTCTTTTCAACAACCCTTCAATCAATATAGTGTACATCCTACCTATAAATGGATAACCGGTCATGCGGGGTATTGTAGTATGTCGTACTCACCCTATACTGTGAACGGTCACATATTTTTAGGTGGTGCCGTTGATCTGGCTCCGGAAGGAAACTGGAAATTCAGTGCGCTGTACGGACGCTTTTTAAAAGCAGTAGAGGCTGAGACGGATTCAACCGGTACAATCGTAAATACACCTTCCTACAAACGGATGGGCTACGGGCTGAAGACAAGCTATAATAAAGACGGAAGTTTTGTTGACCTGATTGTCTTTCATGCAAAAGATGATGTTACCTCTATCGCTTTTATTCATGATAGCTTGGCTACTCAGGCGAATAACCCGCTTACACTTCCACAGGAAAATCTTGTCATGAGTATAGGTGCCGGTAAAACGTTCTTCGAACATTTCCTGCTAAGAGGCGAACTCGCTTCCAGTGCGCTGTCAAGAGATATACGGGCTGAAGAAGGAGAACAATCGCATCCATTATCCTATATCGGCTTCTTGTATACACCACGGTTATCATCGTCATACTATAAAGCCTTTAAAACGTCACTCAGTTATCAGCAGGATGCGTATAGTCTTGGCGTTGCTTACGAGCGGATCGATCCTCAATACCGCACCCTCGGTGCCTATTACTTTAACAACGATCTTGAAAGCATCACGGCAAACGGCTCTGCATCATTATGGCAAGGCAAAATGAATGTAGCAGTAAGTGCCGGTACGCAGCGCGACAACCTCGACAAAAGTAAAGTAAGCACGATGCGCAGAATGGTAAGTTCACTTAACGTAAACTATATACCTAATCAAAAGCTGAACCTTTCTGCTTCCTATTCAAATTTCCAGACGTATACCAACATCCGCTCACAGTTTGTGAACATCAATCAGCTTACACCTTACGATAATCTGGATACACTCAACTATACCCAGATCTCACAAAACATTACCGCTACAGCAACGTATGCACTCGGCAGTTCAAAAGAGCGCAGGCAAAGTATCAACCTGAATCTGAACGTGCAGAATGCAGCAGACAAGCAAGGTGAGGTTACACAAAATTCTGGAAGCAAATTCTACAACGTCAATACAGGCTATATGTATAATGTTGTTCCGCAGAATCTTACGGTGTCTGTTGCGTTCAATGCCAACATCAACGATAGTCGAGCCATTACTACCCGAACACTCGGGCCAACGGCTTCGGTGAGTAAATCTTTCTTTGACAGAAAGCTTAGAGCAACGTTGTCATCGTCCTATAACAATACCTATACAAACTCCGAGCGTGTAAGCACTATTCTGAATGGACGCATCAACGGAAGTTATACAATACAGAAGAAACACAATTTGAATCTGAGTATGGTAACGGTCAATCGTAAAAGTACAAGCGAAACATCCGCAAAATCTTTTACAGAGTTTACCGGTACACTCGGATATAGTTATGCCTTTGGAATGAAATGAGAGAGAGCTTGAAATTACTTGCCAAAATATCGACCCTTATACTGTTCGTGTTTGTATGCGCTCTAAAGGTGCATGCACAGAGTTATCCGGTACAAGCCAATATAGCGCTGGCTGCGCCATACTCGTCATTTTTATCAGACTATACGGCTGTTGGAGCCCAGGTATTCAGCTCTACGCTATACTTGCGGGATTCCCGTGTCGACAGCTATCAGGTAAAGCTTCGGCTCACCATTGAAGGCGTTGGTATTACCATTCGCACGAAAGCGAACTATATACCACTAAGGCCAATAACACTGTACGGAGGCGAGTCGATTACCATGTTTGGCGAAGATTTAGAAGAATACTTCGACCCCAACAATCTCGACTTTGCCGGTATATCGCGAAGCCAGTACGAGAAAGGTGCCAAGCTTCCGGAAGGTGTATACCGCTTCACGCTGGAAGTGCTCGACTACAATCGAAGCACTCTGGTAAGTAATAAAGGCACAGCGGTAGCATGGATAATTCTGAACGACCCGCCACTGCTCAACCTGCCACGTACCGATTCCAAAGTAAAAATAATAGACCCGACCAACATTGTGTTTACTTGGTCGCCAAGACACACGGCTTCGCCCAACTCGGCCTTTACTTCGGAGTATATATTCAGATTGGTTGAAATATGGCCTGCGACCCGAAATCCATACGATGCCTTTCTGACTCAGCAACCGTTATACGAAACAACTACATCCTTCACGCAGATTGTTTACGGCCCTGCGGAACCTGCACTGATACCGGGAAGAAAATACGCTTGGCAGGTACAGGCCAAAGATACCGAAGGCCGCGACCTCTTTAAGAATCAGGGCAAGAGTGAAGTATATGTATTTCAGTTTGGCGATGCGATGGGCGCGCCTCAAAACTTCCGTAAGGATGCCGGTAGTAATTCGTCTGTGCTTAACCTTCGCTGGGAACCTGCACCGGATGGCGCAATACCTGAACAGTACCGGGTGCGCTATAGAAAGAAAGGTGATACCCGCGGTGTATGGTATGAAAGTGTAACGCCTCAACTCTGGTCGCCTATACCGGGCTTAAAACCGGATACAGAATATGAAATGCAGATTCGTTCAGAAGCGACATTTCAGTATAGCGAGTACTCTTCTTTACAAACATTTCGAACCGAGGTTCAAGGCACGGATAAATATACCTGCGGAGCCGATGACGTTGTTGCCCCCATTACCAACACGAATCTGTTGCTGGCATTGTCTTCAGGTGAAGTTATTACCGCTCGGAATTTCAAACTTTTAATTACACAGGTAACAGGCTCTGGAGGAAACTATACGGGCACAGGCTGGCTGAAAGTGCCGTGGTTCAATGGAGCGGGTATACGCGTTAATTTCTCAGGCCCGGTAAATACAGATCGCATATTAATAGGTGGAAGCGTTGAATCGGTATACAATCAAGGTAGCCCCGCGGCTCAGGCTATAGATGATGCAAACAATATTGGAAAAGATACCAACCCGTTTTTTGAGAAGAAAGATAGTGCTGCTGCTATAGTTAAGCCGGATTATACTATACCGGGTACAATTGCCAGTATAAGTGTAAAGGATGACGGTAAGATTACTGTAGTTGATACCGAAGGAAACGAATCAACCTTCGAGCCGAAGAAGAATGAGAAAACCGGCAAGGCCAAAGATACTGTAATAGCGGATGCTGCGGGAAATAGTTATACCGTGGGTGCGGATGGTAAGGTATCTAAAAATTCATCGAGCGGCACTAATACAAACAACAGTAACAACGTTCAGCCTGACCCTATAGGAGACAGAATCATCGTTCTGTTAATGCAGGATTTCAAAAGCAGAATGAATGCGTGGCTGCGTAACAACGGTAAAGGCGGTGAGGAAGATGATGATGTATTATTAGCGGCTGACCTGCCATCATGCTTTCCGAAAGATGCTGACGCTATTATTTCTCTCAGGGACAATAAGGTTGATTACTACGAAAAAAATCCTGCGGAGCTTCGAGGTAAGTTAATTGAAAACAGGGGTGAAAATGCTCAACTCTTTGAGGGCTTCAGAAAATTATTCAGCAATGTTGATAACGTTGATTTAGCGAAACTGCCAGCGGAGAAAAGCGAACAGCTTTCTGATGACGCCTGCAATGCTATCATAGAAGGAATGCCTCAGACTGATCCGATGGAGGCGATAATACATGCTAAAGTTAAACAAGCTTATGAAGCTTCAGGTGGGAAGCTAAAGGCGCTGATATACTGTAAAGAGTGCGCGACTTCTCAGGAGGCTTGGGAAAAAGAACTTGGAGGAAGTGTTATCGTTGTTCGTGGAAAATCGAAGGTTTGCCTCATATTGCTGTTTAACGTTAATGGAAATGAGGTTAGCATTACCGCTCAAAAACTTATCCCCGACAATACACTTTCAAACAATCAGTTAAAAGCTATACTGCCAGTATTGGGTTCAAATAGTGAGCAGACTTTAGGCTTTTTCAATTTTCAAAATCAGCTAACAAACTGCACGGCTTATTTAGATCAGAACTTCTTTAGCAAGTATGATTACTGTGCACGTAAAGAGAATGACGCCATAGATCAAACACTAGTTGATAATCTGGTAACTTCTATCTCCAAGTGTATAAATGATGCACAGCAACTAACAACCAATGGTGATGGCTTTATAAGTGATGAGATTATAGAAGCTGTTGACAAGACACTTGCCAATCGCCTCGGTGAAGAAAGATTCAAGGTTGTATTCACGGCTGGCAGTAATTCAGACAACACGGTAAAGAAGAAGGAACTTGGTGAACAGACTAATCCTACCGTTACCATTTCCTATACAAAGGTCGCAGACAAAGAATGGAAGATAAGCGCGACTCTTTCTGAAGAATATAAAAAGAAGCTTGCTGGCATGCCTTACTTCAAAAGGTATCAGGGCAATGTACTTGACGATATAATCGCTGCTATAGATGAAGCAATGCTGAACTCGCGGATAAAATTCTGCGGTTCGCAAGATATAGGGCCAAACTGTGTAAGCGAAGAGCTTCGTTTCTTGCAAGTGTTGTGTCTCAACATTGAAAGCGTTGGCCAAACGGGCGTAGTGCATGAGTCCATGTGGCATGCGACTGATCCTAAGCGTGATCTGTTACCACCCAAAGCGAAATGGAATGCGGCAACGGGAGGTGTAGTGGATGAGCTGGTAGAAGAAGCTACATCTATACCTATGCTTGTAAAAACCATCGTTGAGGTGTATCGCGATGATGAGAAGCAAGAGCAGTTGAAGGGACTTTTCTCAGAGAAGGGTTATTACCAGATGCAGAATGCTGTATTCGCGGGCTTTGGTTCAATGTTGGGTGATGATTCTGATGTGAGATACTATAAGGCTGCACGCTATACCGTGATGCTGGCGTTCTTATACTACTCTATAGCAGAAGGGGTATCCAAATCACTTGATGACGCTTTGCAGCAGGCAGCCGAGTTGACAAACAAAGTTGAAAATGCTCCGGCACTTAGAAATTATCTGGCTGATATAGCCAAGCTCGAAAGGAAAGGTGTATCGCAGACAAAACAACTTAAAGAGCTTGTTGATAATATAGGCGTTGACAAACTTGAAGCAATAGTTAAACAGCTTGATTCGAAAAATGTCAAAGAGTTACTTGACGATTTAGCCAGCAGCAAAACATTGCGCGATGCTTTGGTTGATCAGCCTGATTTGGCAAAGGGGTGGTATACGATGTATAACGCATTGGGAAGAACCAGTCAGTTTGCAAAAGATATACCTACACTTGAGCGTATAGTAGCCCTAAGCCACGAAGGTTCTGCATTCAGAACAAAGCTTGGTGACCAATGGTCAGAAGCACTTGACGACATTCTGAAAACAGCGAAGGATTTGAAATGTAGTACCTGTACTTCGGGAAGAGTCGGGAGGTCTAATATGGATCAATTCTTAGCGGATTCTGAACACTTCATCGTCAACTTCAATGTTAGTCCCGGAGGAAAAGGCGAAGTCTTTTATAATTGGATGAGGGGAAAAACTAAATCAGGAACAGTGCCTATAGACAATCAACTTGATGAAGTACATCAAACGTTGAGAGATTTTGCACGGAGGGATATAAGAGAATCCAACGTTCAAGGTATGACTCAAAAGTTTCGAACTGGTAATAAAGAATATGACGTGTGGCTTGTAGATGACAGGTATATAGAATATAAAAATAAAGATTTCGTGTCAAGTCCTCTTGCAAGTAGCTCGAATGATGTTGACCAGTTTATTAATGGTTATCTTCGAAATATTCAAAGTTTCGATAAACTTGAATGGAAAGCGGGATTGGATAAATTAAAGAATAGTGGTTGGACGGAAGCTAATGCTGCTGTAAATATGAAGAAGCAATGGAAGAAAGTCTTTAAAGAAAAGGCAGATGAAATTTTTAAAATGAATCCTACTCTATTCAATAAATTGAAGTTAAAAGATGGAACCAGTGTTTCTGATTCTAATTTATTCGAAGAGTATCTAGGGGAAATTAGTGAGACAAATGAACTTTTTGATTTTATAAAGGTCGAATAGCATGTTTAAAACAGAAGTGGTTAAGAGAAAAATTGAATGTAATAATCATCATTCTACGTGGTTCAAGGTTTTGAACAACGATGCTTACTTCCTGGATAAGAAGGAATTATTCGTTCATGATGGCAGCGTGAATTCATTAAAAAAATATCCTGAACAGGATTTTAACATGATTAAATCAAAAAATTGTGTTCTTGTTGGAAATCCGCATTACGGATATGATTTAATCGAACGTGATAGAGGAATTACACATGAGCCGCATCTAAAGAATTTCAAACTTCCTTTTGACTCTGATTCTAATGAGGTATACTTCTTTGAAAGGGATAGCAAGTTAAAGAAGTATAAAAGCGGATTGTACAGCACTAAAAATCGGACTTTTGTACTTATTAAAGACTCAATTCTAAATATTGATTTCTTGAAAGATGATATTTTCTTGAATGTTGATAACGCTAGAGTTGACGTAAGCGGCAATAAGATTTGGGAATTAGCTTTAGAGGGTTTTGAGATCAAGAGAAATATAGGCATTTGGCAGAATCAGTTAATAGTGGCTTGTAGCAATCACATTCTGTTATCGTTAGATGTAAATACTGGAAAAGTTTTTACTAGATGGCATGAGTTAAAAGGCTTTGAAGTTGGCCAGTTCTATAAAGATGTACTTCCAAATCCAGCTAATTTTGTATTGGATGGAAATGCGAATAAACTCATTGGCGTTTTTCATACTTACTACTTTGAAATCGACCTTATTACTAAGCAAATCAGTTATGAAAATCTAGAATCTGAGCTTAAAAGTCATAGTATGATAGCTTTTCGCCCAATGGGTAATAACCCTTTCACCGCTGACCATTTATTTTTGACCGGCCATGTTAGAGATAAAGCGATGCCTGATATTGATTTTAACTGTGTACTCGCGTTGAACAGACATACAAGGAATGTTGATTGGAGCTATACTTTTAGAGATACCAGTATAGGTATAAATATACCGCAAATTACTGACACACATTTGTATCAAATAGATGTTGAAAACAACCTCTATATATTCGAAAAGCAATAACGTTTTAATCAGAGATTGATATATAGAATAAAGCCCCTCTTTGTTATATATCAAATTTTATAGTTCATGTTTTACAGGAAGGCTTTAGTGTTGACGGCATTCGTGCTGAGTGCTATATCTACGTTTGGAAATTCTCTATTTGAAACGGATTCTACAGATATAAAAAGAATCCTGCGGTCACTGCAAGCAGGTGTGTTACCGTTAGGTACACGTTCATTTAATGGCCTTTCTACGCCAGAGGACAATAGTTATTCAGACCCTATAATCATTCCTGTAGATACTGATGATTCCACAGAATACTATCGCGCCAAAGCACTACAGTATCAGGACGAAGTAAACCGTAAGCAATCGTTCATCAGCAAACTCACCGATGTAGCTGGCCTTGAATTACCAGTTGGTCTTTTATCGCAAAGTATAGGCGATGCGAACTATACAGTTATTATAAGTCGCCTGCGCCTTGATCCACTGAGGGGTACGTATATAGAAGCGTATGTAGTACTGGAACTTCCACAGACCGGAGATAAAATCGCATTTCGTGGAAGTGATATACTTATATCCAACACCGGTGGTCTTGTTGGTGATGGTCGATTAGAACTAATTGGGAGCTATCATATAAAACTAAATGATAAATCACTCCTTACATTACTCGGCAAAGGGAACACGTATGTAGAGTTTGGCTGTGATGGTTTCAAAAGCATGAGTATAGAAGCACAGGTAGAATTCTCCCGTGATTTATTTGTACCCGAAGAATTGGATGGAAAAGTGAAGCCCGCACCTGCACGAGTAGCTACAAAGTTCCTAGTAAGTGCAAGAAACTGGAATGACCTTCTGATCGGAGTAAGTTTTCCATCATTTCAGGTTGCAAGTCTTCCGGGCGTTGGCTTCAATGTTACAGATGCCTATTTAGACTTTAGCGATCTGGCGAACCCTCCCGGTATAATGTTCCCACAAAACTATACCTCTGCGTTTACAGCAACCGGAAATGAAAAGTTATGGCAAGGCTTCTATTTGAAAAATACAGAGATACGTTTACCGAAATCATTCAAGGAACAAAATAGCGACAGAGGTATAACGTTTGGTGCCAAAGATCTCATCATTGATGAGCAGGGTTTGACCGGGGAAGTGTTCGTAGGCAATCTTCTTACAGCCGGAGATATGAGCGGCTGGTCATATACCATAGATAAGCTCGGGCTGGAGTTTGTTACCAACCAGGTTAAAGGGTTTGAGCTTGAAGGCAGACTTTCTGTTCCTGTTATCAAATCGAAAAATGGGCAAACAACGCAGTTCGGATATATAGCACAACGTGGCACAGATGGCAATTATCTATTTTCAGTAACTGTTGACAATGAGGTAAGATTGCCGCTACTCGTAGCAGACTTAAATCTATATAAAGGTTCATCGGTGATCGTGCGAGAGCGTACCGATGAAAAAGGTAATAGTAAATTTTATCCTACAGTTATACTCAACGGTCACCTCGGAATAAAAACTACAAGTAGTGGCCCAAAGGCAAACTTGGTAGGTATAGGCTTTCAGGGCTTACGCATCAGCACAGAAGCACCACACTTCGATATAGAGGCGGTAAGCTTTGGTAAAGAAGGTGCGCAGCAGACAGCCTCCAAGTATCCGCTTGTTATCAACAACATTCTGATAAAGAAAGATGGCTCAGATAAGATCGGTATAGGCTTCGATGTTACAATTAATATAGGTGGCAGTTCATCAGAAGGCGGCTTCGGTGGAACAGCAGGCTTGATTGTATGGGGCAAACGAGAAAACGAAGAGATAAAGAATTCAGAAGGTGCAGTTGTCGGTACAGACAAGAGCGGCTGGAAATTTCATAAGGTTGAAATCACTGCTATAGGTGTAAACTTCAAGAAGGGCGGAGTAATTGAGATAGCCGGAGAGATACGCTTCTTTGAAGATGACCCTATATATGGTGATGGCTTCAAAGGTTCTATCGGAGGGAAAATCCAGATGTTCAAAGTAAAGGTGGAAGCGCTGTTTGGCAAGACCGAAGGTTTTCGCTACTGGTATGCTGATGCGCTGGTTGAATTTAAACCCGGCATAACCTTGTTTCCCGGTTTCTCTGCCTACGGCTTTGGCGGTGGCTTCTATTCGAAGATGAAGCAAAGTACAGAAGGCAACGGTAGCCCTATTGGCCGCAATGCTTCCGGTATAGTATATGTACCGGATGAAAACACAATTGGTATAAAAGCACTGGTGAAGTTTGGTGCTACCCCGAGTCAGGCACCGTACAATGGCGATGTAGCGCTGGAAGTTGCCCTCAACAAGCATGGCGGTATAAACTCGGTGACGTTTACAGGAAATATAGTGGTGATGTCACCGCCACTGCCCGGAGGTGTTGAAAAGATAAAAGAACAGGCGATGGCCGTAGCCGGAGATAGTAAAGCCGCGGCCAAGCTGTTGGCACTTGTTCAGGGGCAGGTATCAGCTAACGTAAAGATTCTCTTCGATAACGAGAACGATGTACTACACGCCAACATGGAAATGTTCATCAACGTAGCAGCGGGTGCCATTAAAGGTATAGGACAGAACAATCGTGCGGGTTGGGCGGTGATGCACTTTGAGAAAAGCGACTGGTATATGCTGGTAGGTACACCGAACGACCCGGTAGGTATAGAGCTACTGTGGATGCTTAAAATGAAGAGCTACTTCATGATGGGTAAAAATCTTCCGGGCAGTCCGCCACCCCCGC
>CBIHOZ010000205.1:0-12174 GCA_966211525.1 uncultured Chitinophaga sp.
TTGTGGAAGCTGAAGTCCCTGATGCATCTCCACTCCACCCGGTAAATATATAGCCCGCTGCAGGTGTTGCTTTTATAGTAGCTGTTGTGCCATAGGTATATGTTCCTGCTCCGGTTACTGTACCGCCCGCTGTGGGTGAAGCTGCGGTGCTTAAGGTATAGCTCTGCAGCTGAAAATTTGCTGTAACGGATTTATTGCTATTTATGGTTACTGTTGTGGAAGCTGAAGTCCCTGATGCATCTCCACTCCACCCGGTAAATATATAGCCTGCTGCAGGTGTTGCTTTTATAGTGGCCGTTGTGCCATAGGTATATGTGCCTGCTCCGGTTATTGTACCACCCGCTGAGGGCGAAGCCGTTGTGCTCAGCGTATAGCTCTGGAGTTGAAAGTTGGCCGTAACGGATTTATTGCTGTTCATCGCCACCGTTGTGGAAGCAGAAGTTCCGGATGCGTCACCACTCCATCCGGTAAATATATAGCCGGTGGCCGGTGTAGCGGTTAAGATAGCGGCCGAGCCAGCCTGATATGTGCCACCCCCGGTTACCGTACCGCCTGCTGCCGGTGAAGCAGTTGTAGAAAGGGTATAGCTTGTTGTATTACAGTCAGGACTTGTCAGCGTTGCACCGGCACTGGCCATTACCGTACTTTTTACATCGGCAGCGGGCGTTGTAGGTAAGGTATAGGGCGGAGTGAAGGCTGTGCCGCTCCCGGATTTATTACCAGTAGTATTCGTAAAGATGTTATCGTCCTTAACCGTAACCGCTGTAAATGTGTTATCCATTAAGTCAATCGGCCGCTTAACGTTTTCAAACACATTACTCTCTACAAGTATATTCGCTTCGAAACCTGCCATTACGCATTGGGCGGCAACGGTGCTGCTGAAATAATTATTTACTACATGTACTCGTCCAAATCGTACACGCGGCATTCGGGCTACGCAACCTTGCGCCCACCAGCAGTGTTGCAATGTAACACGCAATTTTCCGCGATCGCCGGTAGCACCATCACTGGAACCAAAAAGATCAGAGAACCGATGATCGTCCGCGCCACCCGGGCCGTCCGGTATAGGTGCTTTATTGTAGATGAACTTACACCACGTAGCTGTTATATAATCGGAGCCATTCTTTATATCAAAGTTACCATCCATTCCGTCCTGAAACTCGCAGTGGTCTACCCAGACATTTGTACAGTTATCAAGCGTCATGTTGTCCCAGCCGTCAGCATCATACGCACCCGGCCCTTCAAATGTCAGGTTCTTAAAGATCAGGTTCGAGCAATTTTTTACATAGAGTATACCCGAGTTGTCTTTCGTCAGGTCGGTCGATACCATCTTCGATCCGGGTAAACCATATATAGTCTTGCCGGATTGATTTTGAAAACTAATTCGTCCTCCTGATGGAATAGTTATCGTGCCGGATACATGTACCACTTTAACAGATGTTGAGGTAACAGCAGCTTTAAGTTCGTTGTAAGTCGTTACAACGGTCGGGCTAGCGGTTCCCCCGCCGGTTACGCCTCCGTTCTCACTGGCCCAGCCAACTACAGTACATTGATTTTGTGCGTGTACATGCATCGTGCAGAGTATACCGATGCCGAGCACAAGAGATAAAAATTGGAGTTTCATGAACTTGTTTATAAGAACTAAAAATGAGATTGATCGAAGTGAAATAAAACCCCGCATGTAATGATGCTGACCGTGGAGTCTATGGCTTTCCAGGCTATCGTATATAGCAGTTGACACACTCCGCATCCGCAGGCGTGCGCGTCTGTAAACAGAATAGACAGGTATCTCCTCCAATGGCTCGTGTGGTTTTGCTGTTAAGGCAAATTCGATACGCAAATGTATAGTGCGGTAACCGGTGGGGCTTTATGCTAATCTTGCAAGCGATCAGATTGATATTTTATTTATGATTTTATACCTAGTTTATAGGTATATATATACTTTTTTTGATGACGCCATATTAGATATTGTTGTGTTGTAGAAAGTGTAGGTTTGCAGTATGCCGGTAAAAGAACGAAGCATGTGTCACTTCGTTCCGGGTTTTTGTTATTCTGTTTCAGTTTTTGTCGAATGTCTGCTGAAGCATCGCCTGTCTGATAAAAATCAGGTTGCCGGCTGACGCTTATCAAAATTTCAGATGTGTCACTCGTATAGTTTTGGTTTGTGAACGATGTCGGGTATCATTTTTACGTATCGTGAAAGCGAAATCGATAGCGGTACACAAAATCAAATAATCATAAACGCGTAGTAACATGAAATATATATCAGGCGAAGAAGCGGTTAGCATTATTAAACCTGGCGATCGGGTTTATGTGCATGGTGGGGCAGCAACACCTCATTACTTGTTGAATAAACTGGCAGCACGCTCCAATGAATTATGGAACGTGGAAATTGTTAGCATCAGCATGCAAGGCGATGCTGTGATTGCTGATAAAAAATATAAAGACAGCTTCCGGATAAATTCGTTATTCGTTTCACCGAATATCCGCGAAGCTGTGAATGATGGAAGAGGAGATTATGTGCCGATCTTCCTGAGCGAAATCCCGATCCTGTTCAGGCGCGGTATATTGCCAATTGATGTCGCGCTTGTGCAGGTATCACCTCCTGACAAACACGGATATTGTTCACTGGGTGTATCGGTAGATATAGCGGCAACGGCTGTTAAGACTGCGAAGAAAGTTATAGCACAGATCAATCCGCGTATGCCGCGTACGTTGGGCGATGGTATAGTAAAGCTTGATGCGTTTGATGCTGTTGTATATCATGAGCAGGAACTGCCGCAGATACTGTGTGCCGATAGCAGTGAAATCTCCATGCGCATTGGCGGATATTGTGCTGAGCTTGTAGAAGATGGCGCAACATTGCAGATGGGTATAGGCTCTATTCCGGATGCAGCATTGGCGAGTTTAACGAACCACAAAGAGTTGGGTGTACACACCGAAATGTTTTCCGATGGTATTATTCCGCTGATTGAAAAAGGTGTTATCACCAATCAGCACAAAAAGAAGTATAGGGGTAAAACGGTGACGTCATTTTTACTGGGTACGCGCAAGCTATATGACTTTGTTGATGATAATCCAGCCGTGGTTGCACTCAACATCGATTATGTAAATGATACGGCTGTGATCCGGACAAACCCAAAAGTTACCGCGATCAACAGCGCGATAGAAGTTGATATTACCGGACAGGTATGTTCGGATTCTATTGGTACCTATCATTACTCGGGCGTTGGCGGGCAAATGGATTTTGTTCGTGGTGCTTCGCTATCAGAAGGAGGGAAGCCGATCATTGCTTTGCCTTCGATCACTGGTAAAGGTGTTTCGCGTATTGCTGCATTTCTAAAACAAGGTGCAGGCGTTGTTACCACACGGGCGCACGCGCACTATATAGTTACCGAGTATGGTATAGCATATTTGTATGGCAAGAACATGCGGCAGCGAGCCAAGGCGTTGATTGAAATAGCGCACCCGAATCACCGTGAAGCACTGGAGCGTGCCGCCTTCGAGCGGTTCCGTACCTACGAGTTTGAAAGAACATTGTATTGATATATATGCTCAATCCGGAAGGAGCAAGCACGCAGGTTGCAGTGTTTGCTCCTTCTTGCATTTAGAAACTTGCCGATCGATTTTCTAAATAAAAAATGATCATTGCCCGATAGCGAACAAGGTCCGTACGATCATGAATGGGACACGCCTTCAAAAGCGCTCATTTTGAAATGAAAAAGCAATCGGCTCGTGTGGCATATTCTTGGCATGCAGTAGCCGCGTCAGTTCAGTACTGATTCCTTTAATCATTACTTTCACCGCCTATGCTGCGCAATTACATCAAGATCGCTTTCCGGAACCTGCTCCGCCACAAAGCATTTTCATTCATCAATATCTTTGGACTCTCTATCGGTATGGCCTGTAGTATATTAATACTGCTGTGGGTGCATGATGAGTTGAGTTACGATAAGTTTCATGAAGGCTCAGACTATATTTACCGTCTTACAGCCGAGCTTCCGCAGGAGAATATAAAGGCCGCGGTATCATCTGCGCCCATTGCTCCGGCAATACAAAATGCTATCCCTGAAATTGAAAGTACAGTGCGGCTTACCATGGGTGGCGGATTGGATTTCCTGCAAGTCGAAGATCGAAACTTTGAAGAAACACGGATGTGTTTTGCAGATTCAAACTTACTTCAGTTCTTTTCATTTCAGCTTGTTAAAGGCGATCCTAAAACAGCCATGTTACTACCCGAAGGTGTGTTGATCACCGAATCGATGGCGAAGAAATATTTTGGCAATGAAGATCCGCTGGGCAAGATCATCAAGAAGAATCGCTCAGAAGATCTTACCGTAACCGGTGTGTTAGCAGATATACCCCGGAACTCACACCTGCAATTTGATTTCATTCAGCCCATGACTTTTCTCGCGCGCACCAATCGCGATCTGAAAGAAAATATATGGGACAATTTCAACTACTATACCTACGTTCGTCTCGATAAGAACTTTGCGGCTACACCAACCGCTATTGCGTCCATCGGGAACAAAGTGCAGGAGATATATAGGGCAAATGAACCTCACCTGAAAGTTGCGTTTAAACTACAGCCTTTGGCAGATGTACATTTGCATTCCAAGTTCATGGCCGATGTGGCCGGACATGGCAACATACAGTATGTATATATCTTTATTGTAGTAGGTATATTCGTGTTGGCAGTAGCATGTATAAACTTTATGAACCTGGCCACAGCACGCTCGGCCCGCAGAGCGAAGGAAGTTGGTTTGCGTAAAGTTGCCGGTGCTGTTCGTTTTCAACTGATTCGGCAGTTTTTAGCGGAGTCTTCACTCATTGCCTGTCTCGCGCTGGTAATTGCGCTCGCGGTAGTATATGCAGTATTGCCGGCCTTTAATGATCTTGCCGGTAAATCACTCAGTATAAATTTGCTGAATATAAAGATGGTTGCCGGTGTGCTGGGTATAACGCTGATCACAGGTTTACTGGCGGGTAGTTATCCTGCGCTTTTTCTTTCGGGGTTTGTACCGGCAAAAGTATTGAAAGGTAATTTGAAGGCCGGTGCCGGAAACAGTTTGTTTCGGAATACGATGGTGATCGTTCAGTTTTCGGTGTCGATTATGTTGCTGGTGGGAACGGCTGTGATATACGATCAGCTGAAATATATACGTACCCGCAACCTCGGGTTTGATAAAGAGAACCTCATCTATATGCGCATGACCGGTGAACTGTGGAGTAAATATCAGACGTTGCGCACATCACTCGAGCAAAATCCGCTTACCAGTAACTTTACTTTTGTGTCCGATCTGCCAACCAACCTGGTGAGTGGTACCGTGAACGTTGAGTGGGAAGGCAAAAATCCGGAGTCTCAACCATTGTTCGCGAACATGGCAGTCGATGAAAATTTTATGGAAGTTTTTAATGCGACTTTGCTGAGCGGACGTGGTTTCTCAAAAGATTTCAAAGCTGATACTGCCAGCTATGTCGTGAATGAAAAAGCATTGAAGATAATGAATATAGACCCTGCCAATGCTGTAGGGCAAAGTTTAACGCTGTGGGGTAATAAAGGCACGATCATTGGCGTGGTGAAAGACTTTAACTTCAAGCCGATTCAACAACCGATCGAACCGTTGATTCTGCGACTGAATACCTGGGGCGCATGGGGTGTAATACGAACCAGACCGATGGAAACAGACAGAACCATTGCAGCGCTGGAAGGTATATGCAAAACGCTGAACCCCGCTTATCCGTTTACCTATAATTTTATCGACAAGGATCTGGACAATTTGTACCAGGCCGAACAGCGTCTCAGCAGTTTGTTTATGGTGTTCGCAGTACTGGCTATATTTATATCATGCCTCGGTTTATATGGCTTGTCTGCATTCCTGGCCGAGAGACGTACAAAGGAAATTGGTGTACGTAAGGTTTTGGGTGCATCCGTTCCGCATATAGTATATCTGCTGTCGGCTACTTTTACACGCCCGGTGTTCATTGCCATGATTATAGCGGGTCCGTTATCGTGGTATGCTATGAATCGCTGGCTTCAAATATTTGCCTATCACGTAGAGATACACTGGAGTATATTTGTAATTGCCTTTGCTGTCGCAATGGCTATTGCGTGGTTAACGGTGAGCTATGAATCCATCAAGGCAGCGATCGCCAACCCGGCTAAATCGCTGCGTGATGAATAGTATATCTATTTTATTCCGATCGTAAACTATTTACCGGGTTTGCCAGTGCAGCCCGGATCGATTGATAACTTACGGTGAGCAGGGTAATGGCCAGTGCGCCTAACCCTGCCGTTGTAAGAATCCAGACGCTGATGTCGGTACGGTACGCGTACTCCTTCAGCCACTCATCCAATATATAGTAAGCTATAGGAATGGCGATCAGGCAAGCCAATACCACCAGCCATACAAACTCTTTGGACAACATGCCCCACAGGTTAGCAACTGATGCACCCAAAACTTTGCGAATGCCTATTTCTTTGGTGCGTTGTTCTGCTACAAAAGATGCGAGACCAAACAAACCCAGGCAACTTATAAATATAGCAAGGCATGCAAACACTGCAGCCAGTTTGCCAATACGTTCTTCTGCTCTGAACTTGGCTGCGTACGACTGATCTACAAAATTATACTCGAACGGTAAATCCGGAATTATCTTTGTAAACACAGGCTCTATTTTAGCAATCGCTTCGCTGGTGCTCATAGCAGGATTAAGACGCAGCAACAATACACTTTTATAACCGAAGGTGAAATATACCGAGGGACGAGTAGGCTCGAAGGGCGATTCCATTACCATGTCTTTGATAACACCTATTATAGTAAAATCTTTGTCTACACCCCACGGACGGTTAGCCCAATGTATAACTTCGCCTACCGGATTTTCAAGTCCCATTTCTTTTGCAGCCGATTCATTGATTACCATCGCAGAAGAATCACCGGCCATGGTAGTAAGGAAATCACGTCCGTCAATAAATTGCCATCCAACGGTCTTGCCGAATTCGGGCGTTACGTTCAAAGTAGCAAAGCCATCTTCTTGCTTGTTCGGATCTTTACCTTTCCAGGTAAATCCTCCGTTGTTAGACCATATACCGGTAACTTCTCCGCCAGCCTCCGCCACTTCAATCACAGCTCCCGTAGCTTTTAATTCCGTACGAAGTACATTGGCTTGCTTGTTATATTCATCTGATTTTTTCCACATCGATATCAGTCCCTCGCGGCTATAACCAACCGGTCTGTCTTTAACAAACATGATTTGGTGATAGATTACACCGGTACAGATCATCAGAATTACCGATACTGTAAATTGCAGTGTAACCAGTACTTTGCGTGGTATAGATGCCGTGTTGCGTAACCGGAAAGTTCCTTTGAGTATATGTACCGGGTTGAACGATGACAAATATAGGGCAGGGTAACTTCCGGCAAGCAGTCCGGTGAGGAGTATAAAACCAAATGCAGTCAGCCAGAAGCCAGCCAGGTGCCACGGCATAGTCATTGCTTTACCGGCCAGTTGATTAAACCAAGGTAATGACACACCTACGATAACCAATGCCACTATAAATGAAAGTATAACTACTAAAAACGATTCGCTGAAGAATTGTCCAATCAATTGTCTGCGTACCGAGCCTATTGTTTTACGAATGCCAACTTCCTTTGCACGCTTTTCAGAACGTGCCGTGCTCAGGTTCATAAAGTTTATACAGGCGAGTAATAAAACAAATATACCGATGGCCCCCATAAACCATACAATCTGCACCGGGCCGTTTTGCAGAACACCTTCTTTAAAGTTTGAGTACAAATGCCATTTATCCATGGGCAACAGATGTACCTCAGGTTTGTATTGCATTTCCTCTTTCAGGTAGTCGATGTTCTTGATCGCATTCATTTCTGCGTTAAAGATGTTGGCACCGGCTCGTTCCATGGAGATGTTGGGTTGTATCTCTACATATATCATCAGGAAGTGATTCTCCCATCCTTGTTTAGCGATCCAGTCTTCTCGTTTCAGACGGAATTTCCAGGGCTCAAAGAAATTTACACCGTGGAACGCCGAGTTCTTCGGAAAGTCCTCATATACACCCGTAACAACCACATCGATAGTACCATTTACCTTTAGCGGTTTCCCTAGCGGATCGTCATTATCAAAGAAGGCTTTGGCAGTGGATTCCGAAATCATCACGGAGTGCAGATCATTCAGTCCCGACCACGTACCATACTTCATTCTCCAGGTAAACATTTCAGGCGCACCTTCACCTATATACATACCGGTTCGTGACAGCTTTTTGTCACCTGCAGATAATACGGCACCAAAGCCGGATGTAGGCACCACATGTTTGAAGTTAGCGCCATAGGTGCTTTGAAGTTCTTCTATTAACGGATAGGGTAAATAATCCTGTCCTATAAAATGTTTACCTTGAAAAACACCGCCCTTTATTACCTGCGCGATACGCGGGTAATTGGTGTGATAATGATTGAAGGAAAGTTCATCGTATACCCATAAACCTATAATGATAGCGACCGCCATACCTGTAGCGAGTCCGCCTATATTTATAAAGGAATAGCCTTTATACTTCAGCAAATTTCGTATGCCGATTTTGAGATAGCTTTTGATCATTGCATAATGATTTAAGTTGTGATAGGAAGAGGATGGTTTAATGATGCCCGGCCTGAAAAGCAGAAGGACATCAACTATGAATTTTATATCAGCTTTTCGTTTACCGGATGTATCGTGTCGCTCGTGGTATAGTTCCATCAGGTCGCCTTCTATATGGTATAGCAGATCAGGATGACAATACCATCGGAAGAATCGAAGGAACAGGTTAGGCGGATATGGTTTTGCGCTGCGCTTCATGATGTTGCAATCTTTACCTGTAAAGCAACTTTGGGTATAGATCGCCAGAGGTCTTCGCGGGTGTTCCGCGTATACACCATTGCTTTCTTACCCAAGGCGGTGATCTCGAAAAACTTCTTCGGCCGGCCGGCACGTTCTTCAGTTGTCTCACCGTCATGCGAGCGTATATACCCTTTGTCTTCGAGGCGCTTGAGCGCTGTGTGGAGAGCGCCCATGCTTACGTTGCGTGATAGTCTGTTCTCGATTTCTTTCTTGATAGAAACTCCGTAAGCGTCATTGTAGAGCACACCAATGGTGAGTATAACTACTTCCTCGAATTCACCCAGTTGATACTTCTTCATGCTGAATAATTAATTCCTAAATGTAGGAATAATAATAATGATGCCAGTTTGAAATCATGGAAATTCATGGCAGGAACCGCGATTGTGGTTGATGGGACTGTTCGGTTGTGAACGGAGGCCGAACACCGGGACTGTATATTTAGAAGCCAGAATTAACAAGTAAGAAGTAAGAAGAGTAGTGAAGTTTATTGTATATACTTGCTACTCTTTACCTTCGTACTTCTGGCTTCTTACTTCTTACTTCTGCCTGTAAGTAAGAAGCAGAATATAATATAAATAAAATGAAAAGAGGATGCCTTGTTCGGACATCCTCTTTGTATTTTAAAATATAGCTATACTATTTCTTTTTATTCTTCTTGAGTGAGTTAAAGAACTTCACCCAGTTGAACGGGTTGAGGAAGGGGTTTGTAACGGGTTGAAATTTATCGCTTGTTGAACTTGCCCATTGGTTGAGATAGTAGCGTTGGTTCTGATAACCGTCCATTGGTGTGGTTTTGATCATGAGTGCCAATAACTCTTGGTTCATATTTTTCTTGTCGATGCGTTCATCTTCCAGTGGCATGTTAAGCGCGAGTACAGCCTGCTTGAAAACTTCTTCGGTAGGGAACGGCATTACCACCACTTCCGGGAGCAACGTTGTATCCTGCAACATCGTGATGATGATGGTTTGATACTCCGGAGAATCATCGGGAACAACAAAAGTCTGGTGCTGATAACCAACCGAGCTGATCAGAATCTCATCACCGGTTAATACAGGCATCGAGAAAAAACCTACCGAGTTGGTTGTTGTACCGCGTCCTGCTTTGGGTACATATACGTGTACACCGGGCACGGGTCTGCCGCGCACGGTATCTTCTTCAATAACAACACCCGAAAGCTGGATAACCCGCTTCTTTTGCTGAGCATGCGCAAACTGAGCCGAGCAAACGATGGCCAGCAACAGTGTTATGAGTGTAATGGATTTCAATATATACGATTTCACAGGATGCTTCCTCACTTTTCAAATATAGGGATAAGGCTTGCAACTGCCTAATTTCCCATACCTTTGGCCGTAAAGCAAGGATGTACCATGCGGCTAAAAAGTTTTAATCTAACGCTGGGATCGCAGATTTTTAAGGCTTGTGCTGACGAATCGCGGTTGCGGATTCTCCACCTCATTTTTATGAATGGCGAAATGTGTATCACGGATGTCGAAAAAATCCTGGATTTTACGCAGGCCAAGACCTCGCGACACCTCATTTATTTGAAAAATGCGGGCATCGTAGGACACAGGCGTTATAACCACTGGGTGTTTTACCAGATAAAGGATGAAGTGTTCGAGATCATCAACCAGATCTTCCAGTTTTTGCGCAGAGACTCGCAGTTGCAGCACGATCAGCACATTTACCAAACTTTATTTACCAATCGGGAGTTAGCAGTTAATAACCGGCAGATACAACAGTGGCGCAGCGGACGCATGGAGAAAGAGAAATTAAAAAGTGATTAGGTTTGCATCCGCTGATAGCAACGAGCTACCGAATGACCGGAAATCGTTGTTTAAAAGTTTGACGATCATTTGATTTGAATTAACAAATAGGACAAGCATAAGACCCGAATTGTGAAAGAGTATACATGCATTTTTTTTGACCTGGATCATACCTTGTGGGATTTCGAAACCAATTCGCGCGAAACGTTGCAGGAGTTGTATCAACAGTACGATCTGCAACGCAAAGGCGTAACTTCGCTGGAAGAATTTCAAAGCAAGTTCAGAGAGATCAATACCATATTGTGGGAACTGTACGACACAGGTAAGCTAGACAGCAACACCATACGCAAAGAGCGCTTCAAGCAGATACTCGGACACTTTGGTGCATACGAAGAAAAACTCAGTCAGGACTTGTCGGCTGATTATCTCGCAGCCTGCCCCAAGAAAGGAAACCTGATGCCCTATACCATTGATGTATTGGATTATCTGCACGGAAAGTATAAACTCTCCATCATTACCAACGGCTTTGATGAGATACAACATATCAAGATGAGCTCGGGTAACATTCACAAATACTTCGATCACATCGTAACATCGCAGAAGGCCGGACATAGGAAACCTTCGCGCGAAATTTTTGATTTCGCCTTGAAGAGTCACGCAGCACAATGCCATGAAGCGATTATGATTGGCGACAACCTGTTAACCGATATCGGAGGTTCACGCAGTGCTTCCATCGACAACGTTTTTTTCAATCCTGAAAAGAATAAACACGAGAGCGTTGTTACCTACGAGATCAGCTGTCTTTCCGAGCTGCGGCAGATTCTTTGATTTCGATTACCTTTGCGCACCATTACAAAAATTCATTAACCTATAACTGAGAATAATTTATGCCGAAAGGATTTTTTCAAGTTCCTGATCCGAAGAACGAACCCGTTTTAAGTTATGCTCCCGGAAGTAAAGAACGCGCTGCACTGAAGAAAGCACTCGAAGAAGCACGCGCACACGAAATTGATATCCCCATGTATATCGGTGCTGAAGAAATACGCACCGGAAATAAAAAGAGACTGTCGCCACCACACGATCACAAGCACACGCTTGGTTATTTTCACGAAGGTGATGCTGCACATGTAGAGCAGGCTGTTAACGCATCGCTCGCGGCAAAAGAACAGTGGGCCAATTTAGGCTGGGAACACCGCGCCTCTATATTTCTGAAAGCTGCAGATTTACTCGCAGGTCCGTATCGCTACAAGATCAACGCGGCTACCATGTTAGGACAATCGAAAAGTCCTTTTCAGGCAGAGATCGATTCAGCTTGTGAACTCATCGACTTCCTGCGTTTCAATGTATACTTCATGCAGCAGATATACCAGGAGCAACCTGCATCATCACCGGGTGTATGGAACCGAATGGAATATCGCCCGCTGGAAGGATTTACCTTTGCTGTAACGCCTTTCAACTTTACCGCTATAGCGGGTAACTTACCTGCAAGCATGGCGCTGATGGGTAACACCGTAGTGTGGAAAC
>CBIHOZ010000206.1:0-11812 GCA_966211525.1 uncultured Chitinophaga sp.
AGTTGCAGTTGATGCTCATCATGCTCAGTCTATTATCGGATAAAGAATTGATTCTGCTGGATGAACCGTTTCAGTTTTTGGACACCATCACAAAAGAACGTGTCAGTCAATATTTACAGGAGCACCTGCACGAAGACACTACGCTGGTACTGATTACACATTATGAGCAAGACATTGCCCGCTGGACCAAACAACGGTTGCATCTGCAGCGTTAATCGCGCACATATACCTGCGGCTGAACCTTTTTGTGTGTCTTTGTGTACTTAGAACATATTGATATATTTGCATTCATTAGCAATGGCACTGAGCACAAAACAAATCGAAAAGATCTCCAAGGCATTGGGAGATAGTAACCGCCTCAAGATCCTTCAGCATATTTCCAAGAAGGGTGGTTGTGGTCACTGTTCGCAGATACAGGAAGAAAGCGAACTGGCACAGCCTTCTGTAAGTCACCACTTGAAAGTATTGATTGAAGCCGGTCTTATTGAACCTGAAAAGGAGGGAAGAAACCATAAATATATTCTCAACGAGAAGGTATTGAAGGAGTATACCCAAAGCATTAACCAGCTGAAATTCGCGTAGTTATATTTTTTTTATAAAATACATTGAAAAATTTCAATGTATCGATGAACTAAACGCGAAGCTTTCGCATTGTAGAGTTTAACTGGCCTGATCGGCCACTTTTTTTAAATTAACGTATTGAAATATTTAAATGTATTAATCAAATCCCTTGGCATATGAATACAAGAACTGCATTTTCCGCTCATCAATTAGGAGGTATAGAATTGAATAACCGTTTGGTAATGGCTCCGATGACACGCAGCCGTGCACATGATAACAGGCCGAACAAATTGATGGCAACGTATTATGAACAACGCGCTTCCGCGGGACTGATCATATCAGAAGGTGTTTCGCCTTCACCCAACGGTTTGGGCTATGCGCGCATGCCGGGTATATTTTCAGAAGCACAAGTAGATGCGTGGAAGCAGGTAACAGCTGGAGTACATCGCAGAGGCGGAAAAATATTTGCGCAGTTAATGCACGCAGGTCGTATGGCCCACGGACTTAATTTACCAAAAGGTGCGCGCGTACTGGCTCCTTCACCCATCGCTGCTGATGGTCATATATGGACTGACCAGGAAGGTAAAAAAGAATTACCGATACCACAGGGAATGAGTGCCGGACAAGTAGAAGAAGTTATCGTTGAATTTATAACGGCTGCTCTCAACGCGATTGAAGCGGGCTTTGATGGTGTAGAACTTCATGCAGCGAACGGATATTTACTCGAACAATTTTTATCACCACACACCAACAGACGCACCGATAATTATGGCGGAAGCATTGAGAAACGCAGCAGGCTGTTACTGGAGATAGCCGAAGCTGTAGGCGATGCTATCGGAAGAGACAAAGTGGGCGTGCGTATATCTCCATACGGTGTAGCCGGTGATATGCCGAACTATCCGGAGATCGATGCTACCTATACATACCTCGCTACCAAACTGAATGAGATTGGTATAGCATATATACATATAGCGGATCACAGTGCAGGAGGCGCACCGGAAGTACCGCTTACCCTGAAGCGTACGATTCGCGAACAGTTTACCAATACCCTTATTCTTTCCGGCGGATATACTATATCCCGTGCCGAGGAAGATCTGACATCAGGTATCGCAGACCTGGTTGCATTTGGAAAACCATTCATCAGCAACCCTGATTTCGTGGAGCGCCTCCGTAAAGGCTTGCCGCTCAACATAAAGCTCGATGCCAGCACACTATACTCTTCAAGCGCGAAAGGCTATACCGATTACCCGGTGTTTGAAGAAGAGATGGTGAATGCCTGATCTGCAAACAGAACCTACTTTAAAACTATATAATTTATGTCAGTTAAAATCAAATCAGTTGCAGTAATTGCAGCACGCGTTGTATTGGGACTTATATACTTTGTTTTCGGTCTCAACTTTTTCTTTCACTTCATACCGATGAACGGTCCGGCACTAAGTCCGCAGGCGGAAGCATTTTCCACGGGACTCTTTCAATCCGGTTACTTCTTCCCGTTTCTGAAAGGACTGGAAGTTTTATTCGGAGCGTTGATCCTGGCAGGAGTATTCGTGCCGCTGTCATTGGTAGTCTTAGTGCCGGTTAGTGTCAACATCCTGCTATACCATGCCTACCTGGCACCGGAGGGCACTGCGATGGGTTTTGTTATCCTGCTGCTCACCCTGTTCCTCGCGTGGGCCTATCGCAGTGCCTACAAACCACTGCTTGCCAGCAAAACAGCACCAAGCCTGTAACCAGCACACACTTTTATACATATATATATCCGGTATCGCAAACCACGGTCTGCGATACCTTTTTTATTTATATTATACCCTCCACACCAATCTGCTTTACACACACAACTTCCCGACTTCCGGACTTCCCGACTTTTTAAACTGCATAATCCTATTCACTCCAACGTCTTACTTCTTACTCCTTACTTCTTACTCCTTACTTCTTACTTCTTACTTCTTACTTCTTAACTTCTTACTTCTTCCCCTCACACCACCAAATTCCCTAGCCCTAAAAAATTTTCAAATCTTAAAAAAACTTGTTGACATACCGTTGTCACGACCGCGGTGTTGCTTTATGGAAAAATCAAACCGTATGCGATCCATTCATCAACAAGTAGAAATCAATTGGCCGGTGCGGGCGCTGTTCAACTATGTGTCTGACATCAGCAACAATGCATCCTGGCAGCAGCGTGTTGAAGACACGGAGTGGCTAAACGACAAGCGTAACACATCAGGTGCGCGCTTCAAAGAAGTACACGCCAACGGTAAGTCGCACGCATTATGCGAGATAGCAGAGCTTGTTCCGTATCAGAAACGATCGGTAGTTATTAAGAACAGGTCCTTTCATTCAACCTGCACGTTCGAGTTTGAACCTTGCCATAGCGGTACGGTAATGAAAGTTACGATGCAGGCACGTGCCCGTGGTTTGTATAAACTGTTCGATCCCTTTGTTACCAACCGGTTTCTTGAAGAACGTTCGCGTGATATTTTCCGATTGAAAGAAATGCTCGAGCTCGAAGATTAATCAATTTTTCTTTTAACTGATGACACAGGGCTGTCATGCACCGATCGTTGATTTACATAAATATATTTCTCAACCCTCTTAAAATATGATTATGAAAGTAAAAGAAGTTAAACCAATCAATTTCCTGTTCTTCCGCGCGGAGACAAAAATAGAAGAGCTTCATGCGTTTTTGCCGGTAGGACAGCAGCTCTTTCGTGAAGCGGTAAAACAGCAATTGAGTATTACCGGTCCGGTGCACTGGCATTACTATGGGTTTACAGGCGATGAAAGTAAACCGTTTACATTGGAGATTGCCCTGCCGGTGGCCGATGTTCCGCACGACTACGATGGTGAGTTTCATTTTAAACGAACCGAAGCGTTCAAATGCGCCACAATGGAACATGAAGGTGCCTGGAACCTGATGCCACAAAGTTACGGCAAGCTCCTGCAATATATAGCCGACAACAAACTCACGCCCCAGGCTGTGAACCGCGAGATCTACGTGAATGTAGACTTCCAGCATCCGGACGCCAATGCCGTAGAGATACAGATTGGTGTTCAATAATTGAAGTATACCTGGTAAACTATACACCTTGAAAAATCAGACTATGAAAAAGATAATTATCCTGATCGGTATACTGGTCGGCCTTACCGCTATATTTATAGCGTACTCGGCTCAGGGCAGGCGATTACTGGAAGCGGCCCTCTCGAAATATACTATTGACCTGTTTACAATACAGCGGTGTATATGAAACGAACAGAGTCGGCACCACAGATCAAAAGCTGCTTTTCGCATATAGGTGGAAAGTTCGGTAATCGTCTCACCATACGTTTTGAGGAATTGGGGTGGATCGAGAAAGATCCGCATAGTAAACATTTTCTGATTACACCCAAAGGTGAAAAAGAATTTAAGAAACTGGGAGTAGATACAACCGATTTATAAACTAAAACAAGATAAAGTATATAGCAGATGAGAAAAGTAACGTTAGGACTTGCCGTAACATTGGATGGATATATAGAAGGACCGAATGGTGAATACGACTGGTGCTTCACGGATCAGGACTATGGTATAACAGAATTCATAGAAAGTATTGATGCTATATTCTACGGACGCAAAAGTTTTGAGATGGCGGGAGCAAACCTGTATCCGGACAAGAAGGCCTATATATTTTCCAACTCTTTGAAAACAGCTCCCGAAGAAGCTGAACTTGTATCAGGAGATATTGTTGCAGCTGTCAAGAAGATCAAACAGCAACCAGGTAAAAATATATGGTTGTTTGGTGGTGCAAGTCTCACCACAGCTTTTATCAATGCAGACTTAATAGATGAGTTATGGCTCTCGGTACATCCGCTGTTGTTAGGCAGTGGTAAACTTTTGTTTCAGCAGATAAAAGAGCGTAAACACTTCAACCTTGTCAGGACGAAGCAGTATGAAACAGGACTGGTATCGTTGTGGTATACCCGGCAGGAGCAAGTCGTGAAGTAATTTTTTTGGGTGATGTTTCCGTTTGTCAGTATTTTGTTACTTTGATGAAATGCTGAACGAATGGAGCACAAACAACTGATCGAACAATTCTATACCGCGTTTCAAAATCGTGACTATATCACGATGCAAAACTGCTATCACGCGGACGCTGCATTTCACGATCCGGCATTTCGGGATCTCGATGCAAATGAAGTCCGCGCGATGTGGCAGATGTTGTTAACCTCGGCCAAAGATCTCAAGGTATTGTTCGAAGACGTGAAGGCTACCGGCAACACCGGCTCGTGTACCTGGCAGGCATGGTATACTTTTTCCAAGACGGGCCGTTCGGTGCACAATGTAATTCACGCATCGTTTGAGTTTAAAGACGGAAAGATCTTCCGCCACCGCGATTCGTTCGATCTTTGGCGATGGTCACGGCAGGCCCTGGGAACTTCGGGATTGTTGCTGGGCTGGAGCGCGTTGGTACAAAACAAGATTCACAACAACGCCAAAGCCGCTCTTCAGAAATATATAGCCAGTCGTTAGCAGTACAGATCATTATTCATTTTCGGTTAGCAATCCTTTCTTCGTAACTTTGTACCCATGGAGTTGGAAGAAAAAGTACGGGCGGTAGAGGAGGTCTTTGAAAAGCTTGATCGTGAGATCGCTTCGTTTCAATCCTGGTCAGGACTTCACTGCGCGTGGGGTTGCGGCAAGTGCTGTTACAAAGCCGATATAGAAGCTACCATTCTTGAATTTCTTCCTTTTGCACATTATTTATACAAGCAAGACCTGGCCTATACCTGGTTTGAAAAGTTACAGGATAACGATTCTCCCCTTTGTTTAATATTGAATCCAACCCAGGCTGGTGCAGGTTTATGTTCTGAGTATAAACACCGCGGATTGATCTGCAGACTGTTCGGGTATTCAGCACGAACCAATAAATATGGGAAGCGCGAACTTGTAACATGCCAGATCATCAAGACTGACCAAGCCGGTAATTATCAGCAGGCTGCACAAAAGATAGAAGACAGCGAAGAAAATTTACCGGTAATGAGCCACTACTACATGCAGCTGCATGCTATTGATTTTGAGTTGGCACGAGATTTTTTCCCGATCAACCAGGCCATGAAGCGGGCAATTGAAGTTATATTGCATTACTATGCATACAGATCGTAGCATATCTATCCGAAGCGTATTGTTATCAGTGCTTTTACTTTTTAGTACAACAGCACTGGTTGCTCAGGTTAGCGATTCATCCAGTACAAAACCGTTTCAATATTATTGGACGAAACCTCGTCTTGTACCAAAACTCGGGGTGGGTGTACAAGACCGTGCTTTCTTTGAAGCCGGAGTATACTGGCAGAATATTTACAAGCACCCGTTAAGCCTGGCCTCGAAAGGTCCTTACTGTACAATCGATATATTTATTGACGACAAAAATCTGCTGCTCGGACCCAAGCTCGGTTATGAATTTACCGCGGGTATACTGGGTGTTGCTGCAGACATGACTTACTTCATTGATCGTAATTATAACGATGCGGGCCACGATCGTAAATCATTAGTGTTCACACCGAAAGTTGGCTTAACGATTCTGGGGTTTGCCGATTTCTTTTACGGGTATCAAATACCTCTTTCTGATGTTGAGATTACTACGATATACCGAAACCGGTTCTCGCTTGTGTTTAATCTTAACCGCGACTACTTCAACCTGAAGGAAGCTCCGCGCAGATCAAAATAAAATTACCGTGATTACTTTTTCAATAAAGCTGTCGGCCGTTGGGACGAACGATGGCAATAGTGACGGCTGCGTAAAGGTATAGGATGAAAGTTCGTGCGACTGCCGGTTCATCATGGTGAAAAGAATAACGATGGCTACCGCCACGATGATGCCGATGATGAGTGTGAGTTCGCGATATGTAAATTGTCTTTTCACGCCATGACGCTTTGCCAACGGTGTGCCAGAGACAAAAGACCGCTTTTTGGTCTGATCCTTGATTTGTAGCACATTATGTTGTTCAATTGTGAACATGGCGTCATTGTATTTTCGTACAGGGATTACCGTCTTTATCGGAAAAGGTTACTACCAGTCGCCCGGAAATGATTAAGAAACCATAGAGATTTATTTAATCACTAAATTTGTTAACAACCAAGGCGTAGCATTACAGCGTATGAAGAAAATATTAATAGCAGCAACAGCATTGATCGGCGTGATGATGATCACTTCGATGACGTTGATCAGACAATCGGGAGCAACTGCGGAGGGACCTGTAAAATGGATAACCTTTGAAGAAGCGTTGGAGAAATCGAAGAAAAGTAAGCGTCCTATTTTCATCGATGTTTATACCGACTGGTGTGGCTGGTGTAAAGTAATGGATAAGAATACCTTCAGCGATCCGAAGGTGGCACAGTTACTGAACGAGAAGTTCTATGCGGTAAAGTTCAATGGCGAGCAGAAAGAAGATGTTGTGTTTAACGGCACTACGTTCAAGTTTGTACCGAGCGGAAGAAACGGATACCATCAACTGGCTGCGGCACTGCTGAACAATCAGTTAAGTTACCCGACTGTTGTATTTCTGGATGAAGATTTCAAAATGATTCAGCCATTGCCAGGTTATCGGCAGGCTCCGGAATTTCACATGATTGCCCAGTACATTGGTGAAGGGCACTATAAGAATGTGAAATGGGAAGATTGGCAGACAAAGTATAAATCTCCGTTTTAAGAAGTAGGAGAGCACTAAACAAAAAAGCCTTCATGCAGCAGCATCAAGGCTTTTTTGTTTTTATAGCATGTTGATCTGCGTTAGTCTTTTTTCTCTTGTTCCTTTTTTACCTTAAGGAAATCGACATAGCCGAGGGCAGTAGCAAAGCCTACGACTACAGCTACGATCGCGATAAAAATATTAGCTCCGTCTCCAATAAACTGTTGAAACATGGTTGTAGTTGTTTAACGGCAACAAAGGTATGTGTTGAACCCTAACGATGAAAGCATTTGCGTTTAAAAAATTAACGTGCGTGAAACGGTTTTGACCCTCAGCAAGTTTCATCCTCCAGCCACACTCACCATCCCAAACTTCAATCGATAGCACCTGCAAGCACTCTCTCCGGACTTCTAACTTTTGTCTTCCGTCTTCCGGACTTCATGACTTTCGGACTTCCCGTCTTCCGGACTTCCGGACTCTTCTCCCTAAACCCTCCGAATCTTCCTCCTATGAAAGTAAAAGTTAAGCGCCCCCAAAATCACCAGCCCCGCTAAAATGAAAAGCACAATGAACAGACGGCTGTTACGAAGTTCAAGCTTGGTGATCTCGTCTTGCTGCTTGAGCAAATCGAACTCTTTGTCTTTTTGCTGAAATTCCATGATCATTTCCATCTGCGCAATATTACGCGTACTCTCTTCACCGTAGATTTTTTCACGCGTCTCATCGTACTTCAGTTGTGCTTCATACGCTTCCTTCCACTTCCCTGTATTTGAGTAATTTTCAGCAATGGTTTTGTAGATGGTAGGATGGAATGCATACGCCTGCAATTCGTTGGAGAGCAGCAGTGCTTCATCCAGGTATATCTGTGCAGGCTTTGGTTGCTTGGCTTTGGTATAAGTAATGCCCAGGTTGATAATAATATTCAGGGCGCCAAGTTTATTGTTGCTTTTGCGTTCAAGTTCAAGAGCCTTCTCGTAATTTTCAACCGCACGCTGATAGTTGTTCTGGCGGAAATATAGGTTACCCATGTTCATCAACGGATCAGCGTATATATTTCCTTTCTTTTCGCTGAGCTGGTATGCCTGAGAAAAGTAGCTCATCGCTTTTTCATATAGCTGTATCTCGCTGTGCAGGTTACCGAGGTTGTTCATCGAGCGAATGATTTTGTCTTCATCCTTCATCTCTACAAACAACGCATACGATGCTTCCATATATTTCATGGCCTGCCCGTAGTCTTTCTTCATAGAGTAGATGGTAGCTATATTACTCTTGGTGGTTGCTATACCTTCTTTATTGTTCAGCGATTCATAGATGCGCAACGAAGTAAGGTAATACTCCAGCGCTTTGTCCAATGCACCTTGTGTTTTATAGGCTATACCGAGGTTGTTGTAAGCAGCCGCCTGACCTTTTTTATCGTTGATCTCAGTCGCGAGGTTCAATGCTTCACGTGCATAACCAACAGCACGTGCCGGATCTTTTTCATGGTAGGCCCGGAAAAACTCGTTGAGAGCCTTTACCTTATATTGATTCTTGGCAGTGTCGAGGGCAGCTTGAAGACTGTCAGACTGCGCCCATCCAGACAGCACAATAACGGAACAGAGCAAGAGCAGGCAGAGCTTTTTGTGGGTCATAAGAGTTATAACAATAACAGCGATAAAAGTAAGAAATATTTTGGCAGCGAGAGCGCATTATGCCCGTTAACGTAAATGTTATTCGGTGATTTGCGCGCTTTATACCATCTTTCGGATGCGAATATATTCTTTATGAAACACTGCTACTGCCTGATCATCTTCACATTCGGATTATTTCTTTCAGCATCTGCACAAAAGAACGCTGCGACTGCAGACGAAGCTGCCGTGCAACAGGTAATTGCCGATCTCTTTAAAGGAATGGAGAAAGGCGATAGTGCCCTGGTACACTCAACCTTTGCGCGCGAAGTAACGCTCGCTACCATGGCCCGCGATAAGAGCGGTAATCCTATATTACACCGTGAGTCTTCACTCGATGGTTTTCTGAAAGCCGTTGGAACTCCGCACCAGGAAACCTGGTACGAGGAAATCTGGAACCTCAAGATTCAACTCGATGGCGACTTTGCACAGGCGTGGTGCGACTACGCATTTTACATTGACAAAAGTTTCAGTCACTGCGGAGTGGACGCGTTTCATCTGCACAAGGGTAAAGATGGCTGGAAGATCTTCCACCTGGCTGATACTCGCAGGAAGACTGGCTGCGAAATCCCCAAAAAGATACAGAGCAAACACCAGTAGTGCATCGGCATAATGGTGTCATTTTATAGTCACACTTTCCTTCTTAAAGACTCATAACCCGGTACGGTATATCTTTTTAGTAGATTACTTGTTAAACTCCTGAAGCTATAAACACATGGGTTTACTTGAATTTACAGAAAGAGGAATTTACTGTCCGAAGGCCGATGTTTACCTCGACCCCTGGAAGCCGGTGGATCGTGCTGTTATTTCGCACGGGCACTCCGATCATGCCAGCTGGGGGCATAAAAATTATTTATGCTCTGCCCCGGCAGCTCCGGTCATACGACACAGGCTTCAACTCGATACTCTTGAGACAGCAAACTATGGTGAACCAGTATATATACAGGGTGTTCAGTTTTCCTTTCATCCTGCCGGACATATACCAGGCTCGGCCCAGATTCGCGTAGAGCATAAAGGTGAAGTCTGGGTTTTTACCGGCGATTATAAACTTGAGCCCGATGGACTCTCGGAGCCCTTTGAGTTAGTACGATGTCAGAACTTCATTACCGAGTCAACGTTCGGGCTACCGGTTTATCACTGGAAACCGCAGCAGGAGATCTTTGACGAGATCAACGCATGGTGGCGAAAGAATCAATCGGAAGGAAGAATTTCAGTAATCGCCGGATATACTTTAGGAAAGAGTCAGCGGTTGCTAAAGAATGTAGATGCCTCCATTGGTAAAATTATAGTGCACGGTGCGGTAGATGCTGTTAACCAGGTGATGAGACAACAAGGTATAGCTTTACCGGAGACACATCGCGTTACCAAAGAAAGCAAGAAGCAGGATTTTGAAGGAGCACTCGTCATCTGTCCGCCTTCCGCAGTAGGCTCTCCGTGGATCCGCAGATTTCTCCCATACTCATTAGGTATAGCTTCCGGCTGGATGAGTCTTCGCGGAGCGCGCAGAAGGAGGGGAGCCGATCGCGGATTCCCATTATCCGATCATGTCGATTGGAAAAGTCTCAATATAGCGGTGCGCGAAACCGGTGCTGAAAAAGTTTTTGTAACGCATGGATACTCGGAAGTATTCTCGCAATGGCTGAATGAAAATGGTATTGAATCACATGTTGTAAAGACCGAGTACGAAGGCGAGTTGAGTGAAATGGTGGAAGGCACAGCTACAACAACCACGGTTGCCAGTGAAGATATACCGACCGATGCTATCGATAATTCAGCGGAAGATGCGGGGCACGTGTAACATGGTGACCAAATATACCGATGCTATAGATTCAAAATATACCGGGTGTGATATACTATGAAGAACTTTGCGCAACTTTTTACGGATCTCGATCGCACAACCAAAACACTTGGTAAAATAAAAGCGTTGACCGAATACTTTCAGAAAGTTTCGGATCAGGATAAACTATGGTCTATAGCTTTGTTGTCGCATCGCAGACCAAGACGTACCATCAACACAACATTACTTGGCACATGGGCATCGGAGTTATCCGGTTTGCCCGCGTGGTTGTTTGCTGAGTCGTATCATGTAGTAGGCGATCTTGCAGAGACTATAACATTGCTTCTTCCGGAACCTGCTGAACAATCTGATGAATCGCTCACGTATTGGATCGACTTCATTCGTTCACTCGAACCACTCACCATCGAGGAGAAAAAAGAAAAAGTACTGTGGGCATGGAACAGGCTCGATCAAACCGAACGATTCGTTTTCAATAAACTGATTACCGGTGGATTTCGAATGGGGGTATCACAGCAACTCATGGTAAAAGCATTGGCGAAACATACCGGCACACGCGAAAATATAGTGGCCCATAAGCTCATGGGCAACTGGTCGCCCGAGACCGATACATTTCAGCAATTGATGTTGGAAGAAGTGCAGAAAGATATATCCAAGCCGTATCCGTTTTACCTGGCGTATGCGTTGGAAAATGAAGTATATACCTTGGGTGAGCCGCACGAATGGTTTGCCGAACATAAATGGGACGGTATACGTGGCCAAGTTATCGTGCGCGATCGCCAGTTGTTTGTGTGGTCGCGTGGTGAAGAACTTGTTACGGATAAATATCCGGAGTTTGCTACGCTGTTAGATATACTTCCGGATGGTACGGTGCTGGATGGAGAGATACTTCCGTTCAAAGATGATCAGCCGTTATCCTTTAATCACCTGCAAACACGTATCGGCCGAAAAACACTGAGTGCAAAGTTATTGAAGGAAGTTCCGGTCTCATTTGTAACGTACGATATACTGGAGTGGGAAGGTATAGATATACGCCATTGGACAATGGAAGCTCGCAGGAAAAAAGTAGAAGATATATGTTCGGCAAAACACCCTGTGTTGAGACTTTCTGTATTGGTAAACTTTCAAA
>CBIHOZ010000207.1:0-11391 GCA_966211525.1 uncultured Chitinophaga sp.
CTATGCATTTGAAAAGAACGGCTGGAAATTTATAGCACTTGATAGTATTAACGGAAATTCCGGTTATCAGCTCGATGACTAACAATTTCAATTGCTGGAGAAAGAGCTGGCGAAAAATCATGATATGACGGTATGCGTGTTCAATCACGTTCCGATTCTTTCCATGGGCGCCTTGCTATACTATACCAAACGTAAGCCGTTGGAAGAAGTAGAATTTCCTTCCGGTGATATGCATAATGATCACCAGCGGATGAAAGATCTTTTCTTTAAGAACAAACAGGTAAAGCTTGCCCTGAGCGGCCATGTACATTATGTTGATGCTGTTGAATACCTGGGAGTAAAATATTTATGTAACGGAGCTGTGTCGGGTAACTGGTGGGGTAATCCGCTGGCACTCGATGAATTTGCACCGGTATATGCCATCATCGATTTATATGAAGACGGATCGTCTGCATATAGTATGGTATATTATGATTCCAAGGTATAGGATTTTGACCGTAGCTGCACCCGGAATGTATATAATACGGT
This sequence comes from uncultured Chitinophaga sp., assembly GCA_966211525.1. Lineage (GTDB taxonomy): Bacteria > Bacteroidota > Bacteroidia > Cytophagales > Cyclobacteriaceae > Ohtaekwangia. The sequence goes on from CBIHOZ010000207.1 coordinate 529, forward strand.
TGATCTTATGTGTGATTGCCACAACAGCGGGCATCAGTCTATATGCTCAGGAATGATGGTTCTGGCCCGAGTATATATTAGGACAGAACGCGGCAAACTATCTTGGTAATCGGCTGGATGAGCCTGTGTCTTTTAAACCTACCATCAGCGGACAAGACCTCACCTCAAAATGTATGATACGGAAGGAAGACTGAAAGATTACCTCGACTTAAAAAAACAATAATCTGCTTCACACGTGCTTGATTATTCGATAACGGTAGTATAAATCTATACTCATCATCAGGTAATACTGCTGTTGCATCTTCGTGCATGTTTAAAAGGTTTTTGCAGTATTGTCTGGTTGGTTGTTGTTCCTGCGTGTTTGCGCAGGAACGCCAGACAGAAAACCTGGTGCTTATAACGTTGGATGGTTTCCGCTGGATTGAATTGTTTGAAGGCGCGGACTCTGCTCTTTTATATAGTAAAGATTTTGTGCACGATAAAAATGTTGTGAGTCAGTTTTGGGATACATCCCCCGTTGTGCGAAGAGAGAAACTCTTGCCATTTTTCTGGAAGGTGATTGGTGTTGAAGGGCAGCTATACGGCAACCGTAATTTTGGTAATCGTGTAAACTGTGCCAACCCGCATTGGTTCTCGTACCCAGGCTATAGCGAAATGCTCGTGGGCTTTGTTGATAAACGCATCAAGTCCAACGACAAGATCGAGAATCCAAACTATACCGTGCTGAACTATATTTATGATCAGCCGGCTTTCACCAACCGCGTTGCCGTATTTTCTACATGGGATGTTATCCCTGCCGTTGTGCGCCAGCAGTCTTCCGGTATATATATTAACGGAGGCGAGGAAAGTGCAGCCGGTACAGTGTTATCCGACCAGGAAAAACTTCTTAATGATTTACAACGTGTCGTGAAGAATCCACACGGTGCGCGGTACGATGCGTTTACGTTCCAGTACGGCATTGAATACTTAAAGCGTGCACGTCCGCGAGTCCTCTTTATCAGTCTCGATGAAACCGATGAACACGGACATGGTGGCCGTTACGATGAGTATCTGAAATCAGCACACCGTACAGATGAGATGATTGGTAAGCTGTGGAATTGGATTCAGTCTGACGAACAGTATAAAAATAAAACGACTCTGCTCATCACAACCGACCATGGCCGGGGGCATGCCGGCAAAAAAGGCTGGAAAGGTCATGGAAGATTAATTCCCGGCTCGAGTCAGATGTGGTTTGCCGTGATGGGACCTGACACACCAGCGCTGGGTGAAATGAAAAACGAATGACAATACTTTCAGAAGCAGGTTGCCAAAACAGTCGGAGCTTTCCTCGGATTGCAATATCAAAATGCAGAACCGGTAGGAGAGGTGGTGGAGAGTATGTTTGTTCCTGAACTGCTAACCGATAACAACACCGGGAGTAGTACGAAAAAATAAAAGCAGGATGTTACTCCTGCTTTATAGTATATATAGATTGTGCTATGTTTTTTTAGAAAGGACTCTTCTCAAGTTTGGCATCGGCGGGTATAGCAAACAACTTAGCATCCAGTGTTGTGGGCTTTACTTCCGTTGCTACACTTTCGAGAGAAAATTGAGGTGTCTCAATGATCATCTTTAACGGCAATGCCTGCGTACGGGAAATATACTCGTAGAAGTTCTGGTATTTGAAGTTGGTAAATAACTTCGCATCTGCTTTCAACTTCGGGCTATAGTAATATTTCTGTACACCGGATTTACACGTCAGCGTTATTTCATCACAAGTATAACCCAGTATGTCGATAACACCTTTTTTGATCTCCGCTTTGATGACAGCATCCGGGTTAGCAGCAGCATCAATCCAGTATAAAGACTCAGAGCTCGTCATTTTGTTATAGAGCTTGTTGTCTTTGTTAACATATATCTGCCATTGGAAATAACTGCCGTTGGTGGCTATTTTATAGTTTCCTGCTTTTACAAAGTAATCCTGTTTGCTTCCCATCATTGCTGTGAGCTGCTCATCGGTTACATTGGGAAGTTTGCTTTTATACTTGTTCTCATAGATGATCTTACCTTCGAACGGCTGCGCTATAGCCGCAGCTTGTAAAAACAGAATGCCGATAATAAAAAATAGTTTCTTCATGTATATATAGTTTAGAAAATGGTTACTGGTTTATAGCGTTTAATTTTGCCATGGCACGTACCGGAAATGTACCTACGCCTTTAAACTTAGGAGGCACAGCACTGAATGTAAAATCATCGTCTGGTAAAAGCGATAAGTTGCACAGATGTTCTACGATCAGTATCTCGGCTCCTAACAACGTAGTGTGTACCGGTCGGCTTTTGCCACGTGTGTCATCAATGTTGTGTGAATCTATACCTACCAGTTTTACATCACAGTCGCGCAGGTACTCAGCAGCTTCTTTCGTAACGAACGGATGGTTCTCATAATACTGTTCGGTATTCCAGTGTGCATCGCCCCACCCGGTATGGATCAGCACGGCACGATTTCGTATCTCGTAATTTTTCACATGATCAACCGTAACCGCCAGCGTCTGCGTGTAGGGCACCCGTATTACAACGGCAGGCAGATCAGCGAAAGCTTCCAATGCTACTTCCGAAAGATCTTTACCGTGCTCAAAGCGATGAAATGGACAGTCGATGTACGTTCCGGTGTTCGTGACCATTTCTATTTTACCAATCTGGAATTGTGTTCCTTCATCATAAAACTTTTTTGAGTCTTCACGGCTCAGGTAATCGCATACGATAGGAGCGGGAAGACCTTTATAGGTAACGAGTCCGTGTTCAATGGTATGACTCAGGTCTACGAATAAACTCTTGGCTTTATCTGCGTTAAAAGGTTTTCGCTTATGAGGTTCTGAAATAATTTCCTTGTTCAGAATCTTGGTCTCGCCCACCATCAGCAGGCGCATGTCTTGCACCAGGTAGTCGGCCAGTTCCCGGTCAGCGATGTCATCACCGGCAATATCGAGCCGGAAATCCTCGCCTTTTATTCCACCGCCATTGGTGAAATAAATTTCGAAATCGAATTTAACGCGTTTGGTCATTCGTGAAATGAAAAAAATGTTAACAATAATTAATAGTAAGCCATATCGTAATTGTCCCAATAATGTTTCATTTCACATCAAATTACTGCTTCTGCATCGTATTTATACCGGTAAAGCAGCAGGTTACCCCATCTAAAATTTAAACTGTTGTGAGTCAGGCATGGAGAGTGCAGTAAAAAAGGCTATCTTTGCGCCTCAATTCAAGAAAAACTAGGAATTTGAGGATTTATGGACGTTAACAAGATCAGGAACATCGCGATTATTGCCCACGTAGACCACGGTAAAACCACTTTGGTGGATAAGCTGCTCATGGCCGGAAAACTTTTTAAAGATCATGAGAACCCTGGTGAGCTGATCATGGACAGCAACGACCTGGAGCGTGAGCGTGGTATTACTATTCTTGCCAAGAACGTTTCGGTTCGTTACAAAGATTACAAGATCAACGTAATCGATACACCGGGTCACAGTGACTTTGGTGGTGAAGTAGAACGCGTACTCAACATGGCCGATGGCTGTTTGTTGCTGGTAGATGCGTTTGAAGGACCGATGCCACAAACCCGTTTCGTATTACAGAAAGCTTTACAACTTGGTCTCAAACCAATTGTTGTTGTTAATAAAGTTGATAAAAAGAACTGTACTCCGGATGAAGTACATGAGCAGGTTTTCGAACTCATGTTCCAACTGGATGCAAACGAAGATCAGCTTGACTTCCCTGCCTTCTATGGTTCGGCAAAGCAAGGCTGGATGAGCACAGATTGGAAAACGCCAACCGACAGCATCACTCCGCTGCTCGATGGTATCATTCAATATATACCGGCTCCGAAAGTAGAAGAAGGTGCTACGCAGATGCTGATCACTTCGCTTGAATACTCTTCGTATATCGGTCGCGTTGCTATCGGTCGCGTACACCGCGGATCGATTAAAGCTGGTCAGCCAATCGTGTTGATCAAACGTGAAAGTCACACACTTGTAAAATCCCGTATCAAAGACTTATATGTTTTCGAAGGTTTCGAAAAGCAAAAAGTTGATGAAGTTAAAGCTGGTGAAATTTGTGCACTGGTAGGATTAGAAGGTTTTGAAATCGGTGATACCGTAGCGGATCCTGAAAAGCCGGAAGCAATGAAGGCTATATCTATCGATGAGCCGACCATGAGTATGTTGTTTACCATTAACAACTCACCGTTCTATGGTAAAGAAGGTAAATTCGTTACGTCTCGTCACATTAAGGAAAGACTTGATAAAGAATTAGAGAAGAACCTCGCGCTTCGAGTAGGTGACACAGGTTCGGCTGATTCATTCATGGTATTTGGTCGTGGTGTACTGCACTTGTCAGTATTGATCGAGACCATGCGCAGAGAAGGTTACGAATTACAGATCGGACAGCCTCAGGTAATTTTCAAAGAGATTGATGGTGTGAAGAGCGAGCCTGTGGAAGAGCTGACAATCGATCTTCCGGAGACTGATGCCGGTAAAGCAATTGAAACGGTATCGCAACGCAAAGGTGAAATGCTGAACATGGAACCGAAAGGCGATCGCATGATCCTGAAGTTTACAATCCCTTCACGTGGTATCATTGGTCTGCGTAACTATTTATTGAACGTAACTGCGGGTGAAGCGATCGTTACACACCGCTTCCTTGAATATCAGCCATACAAAGGAGAGATCCCGGGACGTATCAACGGTTCGTTGATCGTAATGGAACAAGGTGAAGCGATTGCGTATAGCTTGAACAACCTGCAGGATCGCGGTAAGTTCTTTATCGATCCAGGAGAGCCTGTATACGAAGGTCAGGTAATCGGTGAGCACAGCCGCAGCGGTGACCTCGTGATCAACGTTACCAAAACCAAGAAGCTTACCAACATGCGTGCTTCCGGTGCTGACGAGAAAATGCGCATTGCACCTCCTGTGAAATTCTCACTCGAAGAAGCGTTGGAATATATTCAGTCAGATGAATATGTGGAAGTGACACCTAAATCTATTCGTTTACGTAAAATCTACTTGAATGAGACCGATCGTAAACGCTTTGGAAAACAGTCATAACAAATGATAAAAAGTATATCAAGACTCATCACCATGTTTTTGGTGATGAGTTCTTTTTTTGTAGCAGGTCAGGCAAAAGTAAACGAAGCCGCAGCATGGGAGACTTATGCAGATACGCTGGCATCGCGTGAGGATTTTGCCGGAGCCATTAAACTATATAACAAGATCATCGAGAAATCCGGATTGAAGCAGGATGATGATTACAGTGTATTATACAAGCGCGCCTATGCATACTTTGGTGCTCAGAATTTTGGAAATGCACTGAAGGATATAAATCAATATCTGCAACGTATACCGGATCCGCAGGCAAAATTACTGCGCATATATATTAACCAGGGACTTGGAGATCATAAAGCACAGCTTGCCGACCTGGACGATTTTTTGAAGCAGAGCCCTGGTAATTCTGAAATCATTCGCTTTCGTGCTTCGGTGTTAATGGATGCAGGTGAGTATAAGGAAGCACAACGCGATTTGCAGAGTTTACTGGCGCAGCAACCCGATCCTGAAATTGAATCGTTCCTCGGACTTACTTACTACTATCTCGATAACCCCGATAGCGCATTGATTGTGTTCGACCGCGTCATCAAGCAAGCCCCCTCCGTTTTACAACCCTACCTCTATGCGGGATCGCTGTGTCTTGAAAAAGGTGCATATTCGCTGGCGTTAGAGTATATCAACAAGGGATTGCAGATTGATCCGTCCAACGCTACATTATTGTTCTATAAAGGCGCTGCACTCTCAGAATCTGACCAACTTGAAGAAGGCTGCCGCTGTCTACGAAAAGCGTTCGAAGCCGGGTTTGATGATGCTGCAGATTATCTGAAGGAGTATTGTTACGGTGCGGATTAAATACATTCCCGCAGAAGGCGCAGATGAACGCAGAAATTTAAAATGCATTTATCTGCGTTCATCTGTGTGTTCTGCGGGAAATCAAAGCGCTTTCACAAACGCCACAATTCTGTTAGCCTCTTCGAAGCCACAGTGCTTATGAAAATTCTGGCTTGATATATTCGTGATCTCTGTATCGGAGGCTAACTCGCTGCATCCCTTTTCGCGTGCCCATTCTTCTGCCCGCTGTATTAACGCTACGCCTACACGCTGCTTTCTGTACGGCTCTTTCACAAAGATCGCTTCGATATACGCTACCGGAGAGGAAGACGTACCTTCCACATAATCGTTACGGAGCGACAGCTCTATGAAAGCAATTACTTCGTTGTTGGCTTCGAATATATAGATGGCGTGAGCTTGCATTCCATGATTCGCTTTGAATTCGCTGAGAAGTATATTTTCATCTTCTGAAGGCCAAAGCATAAACGCCAACTTTGCTATAGCAGGTAGATCTTCTTGGGTGGCAAGTCGTATCATCGTGTGTAGAAATTTCTGTCCCGCAGAACACGCAGATAGACGCAGAAAATTTTAAATGCATTTATCTGCGTACATCCGCGTAATCTGCGGGAAATAAGAACTACATATTTCGCCTGTACTGCCCACCCACCTCGAAGAGCGCCTTCGTGATTTGTCCTAATGAGCAGACTTTGGTTGCTTCCATCAACTCTTCAAATATATTCTTGTTCTGAATTGCAGCTTGCTGCACACGCTCTAGCATCGCAGCTGATTTTTTGCCCTGGAAAGCATGCAGGTTACGTAACATCTTTATTTGGTACTCTTTCTCTTCTGTTGTCGCGCGAATTACTTCCTGCGGTATAATCGTAGGCGATCCCTTCGAACTTAAGAATGTATTTACACCAATGATCGGATACTCACCAGTATGTTTTAGTGTCTCATAATACAGACTCTCTTCCTGTATCTTCCCCCGTTGATACATGGTTTCCATCGCACCAAGCACACCACCACGTTCGGTGATGCGATCGAACTCCGACAGCACCGCTTCTTCTACGAGGTCAGTCAGTTCTTCAATGATGAATGATCCTTGCATTGGATTTTCGTTCTTTGCCAATCCTAGTTCTTTGTTTATGATAAGCTGTATTGCCATTGCTCTGCGCACGCTCTCTTCAGTAGGTGTTGTTATTGCTTCATCGTAAGCATTGGTGTGAAGAGAATTACAGTTATCATAGATAGCATAGAGTGCCTGCAGTGTAGTGCGTATATCATTGAAGTCAATCTCCTGTGCGTGCAGCGAACGACCTGAAGTCTGAATATGATACTTGAGCATCTGCGAACGCGCATTGGCACCATATTTATTCTTCATCGCCTTTGCCCACAACCGGCGGGCTACACGTCCGATCACTGCATACTCCGGATCAATACCATTGCTGAAGAAGAATGACAGGTTCGGAGCAAAGTCGTTGATGTTCATACCGCGACTCAGGTAGTACTCCACATACGTGAAACCATTGGCGAGTGTAAAGGCTAGCTGTGTAATCGGGTTAGCACCAGCTTCCGCAATGTGATAGCCTGAAATGGATACCGAGTAAAAATTCCGTACGTTCTTGTCGATGAAGTATTGCTGTACATCGCCCATCAGGCGCAGCGCAAACTCCGTTGAAAATATACATGTGTTCTGTGCCTGGTCTTCCTTGAGTATATCAGCCTGAACCGTGCCACGCACTTGAGACAATGTTTCCGTTTTGATTTTACTATATATATCGGCGGGTAAAACTTGGTCGCCGGTTACGCCCAATAACATCAACCCTAAACCATCATTGCCCTTCGGGAGCGAACCCTGGTAGGAGGGACGTTCACCTTCATGCGCAGTATAAAGTTCGTTAATTTTGTTTCTGACTTCTTCTTCCAGACCATTCTGTCTGATATATAGTTCGCATTGCTGGTCAATGGCTGCATTCATAAAGTATCCTAATAGCATAGGAGCCGGACCATTTATCGTCATGGACACGGATGTCTTTGGATCGGCCAGGTTGAAACCACTATATAACTTCTTGGCATCGTCCAGGCAGCAGATGCTTACACCTGAGTTACCAATTTTGCCATATATATCCGGCCTGTAATCAGGATCGTTACCATAGAGTGTTACCGAATCAAATGCAGTAGACAAACGCTTCGCAGGCATCGCTATACTTACATAATGAAACCTGCGGTTGGTTCGTTCAGGTCCGCCTTCACCGGCAAACATGCGGGTTGGATCTTCGCCTTCGCGTTTGAAGGGATATATACCAGCTGTATAAGGAAACTCGCCCGGTACGTTTTCCTGTAAATTCCATTGCAGTAATTCTCCCCAGGCTTCATATTTAGGAAGTGATACTTTGGGAATCTGTAAATGAGAAAGTGATTCAGAATGCGTTTGTATACCAAGTTCTTTATCGCGCACTTTGAACTTGAAAAGTGGTCCTTTATACTGAAGTGTTTTCTGTTTCCACTCTTCAATTAATTTATAGTTCTTCGGATCAAGGTTGAGTTTCAATTTTTCGTATTGCTCCTGCAGTCCTTTTACCAAACGATCTTTATCATCTACGGAAGACTGTTGGATTGTCTCAATGGATAGTTTTATGGCATACAATTTCTGTGCAATAGCTGCCTGATCTTTTACCCAGCCATCATAGTTCCGGTTGTTCTCAGAAATTTCACTGAGATAGCGTGTACGATGCGGAGGTATAACAAAGATCTTCTCCGACATTTCACGTGTTATCTCGAAAGTAGATTGAAGTGAAGCTCCGGTCTTCTCTACAATAGTATCCAATATATATTTATAGAGCTGGTTGGTACCCGGATCGTTAAACTGCGAAGCAATTGTTCCGAACACAGGCATGTCTTCTACCTTGCTCGTCCAGCGCTGGTGATTGCGTTGATACTGTTTCTTCACATCACGCAGGGCATCGAGTGCACCGCGTTTATCAAATTTGTTCAGTGCTATAACATCGGCAAAGTCGAGCATGTCAATCTTTTCTAATTGTGTGGCAGCACCGTATTCGGGAGTCATTACATAGAGCGATACATCGCTGTGGTCGAGTATCTCCGTATCACTTTGTCCTATACCGGAAGTTTCAAGAATGATGAGATCGTAACCTGCCGCCTTCAGCACTTGTATAGCTTCCTTCACATACGCAGAAAGAGCGAGATTACTTTGACGCGTAGCCAGTGATCGCATGAATACCCGCGAATTGTTGATCGCATTCATACGGATACGATCGCCGAGTAACGCGCCTCCTGTTTTTCGTTTGGAAGGATCAACGGAAACTATACCAACCGTTTTGTCCTTAAAGTCAATTAAAAATCTTCGTACCAGTTCATCCACCATGGAAGATTTACCGGCACCACCGGTTCCGGTTATACCCAGTACGGGAGCTTTTGATGCAGCTGCTTTTTGATTGACCGCTTCAAATATACTCTTGTGTTTATCATAGTAATTTTCGGCAGCAGAAATAAGCTGCGCGATCGGCACGTGATTTTTAGTATTCAGTGATGCTATAGTATGATCAACGTTGAGACCAGTAGGATAATCACTTTTCTCCACGAGATCGTTGATCATTCCCTGAAGTCCTAATGCGCGGCCATCATCCGGAGAATATATACGTGTGATGCCGTGGTCCATCAACTCTTTAATCTCTTCGGGGAGAATCACTCCACCGCCACCGCCAAATATTTTAATATGACCTGCGCCTTTCTCTTGCAGCAAATCATACATATACTTGAAGTACTCATTGTGTCCGCCCTGGTAGCTGGTCATAGCTATAGCCTGCGCATCTTCCTGTATCGCGGTGTTGACAACTTCTTCAACACTGCGGTCGTGACCAAGGTGTATCACTTCACAGCCCGTTGCCTGGATAATTCTGCGCATGATGTTAATAGCAGCGTCATGGCCATCGAACAAACTCGCGGCTGTAACAATGCGAACTTTGTTCTTGGGCTTGTAAGGCTCCGGTGCTGCGTGTCCGGCTAAGGACGTTTTGTGATCGGTTTTAGCGGGTGAAATAGCTTCCGTACTCATTTGCAATGGTATTCGATTGCTCAAAAATACACAGAACCGCGATAATCCCTAACACTTATTAGGAGAACATTGAATGGCCTCTTTCTTGTAACCTTTGGACGGTTCAGTGGTATTTGATGTTGATCACCCATAACAATTTTGTAAAGGTGTCGAGCAACTAAATCACGGAAACGATCATCTTCCTGAGAGAACAGTTTTATCAACCCAACCCCGTATGTTTAAAAATTATATCACGCTTGCTTTCCGAAATCTTTTCAAACGGAAATTGTATTCGTTCATCAACATCGCTGGCCTCGCTATAGGCGTAGCGGTCTGCCTGGTAATTTTAAAGTATGTTGACTTTGAGTTGAGTTATGATAATTTCCATCAGAACTCCGACAACATATACCGTACCGTTACAGCAACGCATACTAACGGAGAATTTCGCGGAGCGGGACCACTCTCTGGCTATGCGCAGGGGCCTCTTTTAGTGGCAGATATACCGGAGGTAAAAACGTATGTGCGCACGCACCCGATGTATGGTGGTGCAGTTGTGAGTAATGAAGCAGGGACTAATGATTCAAAACGATTTCATGAAGAGAGTATACAATTTGTAGACTCTACTTTCTTCGATGTGTTTACCTATAATGCATTTTCGGGTAATTTATCGGCAGCGCTTGATAAGCCTAATTCTGTAGTGATTACAGAAACAGTAGCGAAAAAATACTTTAACAACCTGGATGTTGTAGGAAAGACGTTAACGGTTTCAGGCGGATGGGCCGATGGCGATTACCAGGTAACAGCTGTGATCGAAGATGCTCCTGAAAATTCTCATTTCCCATTTGATTTTCTATTGTCGTTTCAGAACATCATGCAGAACGGCCAGTATAAAAACGACAA
>CBIHOZ010000208.1:0-11371 GCA_966211525.1 uncultured Chitinophaga sp.
TGTCGCAGGCATATTCATAATACTCTCCTGGCTCTCTCCACTGCACGCACAAATTCTCAAAGACCTTAAGAAGGCTGCTACCGATGTTGGCAAAAGTCTTAATACGAAAGAGAATCGTGAGAAGCTATTCAATCTCGCCATGAAAGATATGGAGCACGCCCGTGCCGAGTTCGACTCCTCTGATTTTGACTATGCCATTCTCCTCAGCGACAATGCTGCACTGTTTGATGTAAAAGAAAAAGGTGAAACGGCCGCACGTTTTACATCAGCTGTATCACTCACTTCATCGTATTTGAAAAATGAAGAACTCTCCGATGCCGAGCTTGCACGCTTTCATCGTGAAGCCGGTGAAGTATGGTATGCCAATGGGAAATTCAGTCTTGCTGAGAAAAAATTTATAGCAGCCAAACTCGCTTATGAGAAAGCCAGTCTGAAGGAAGATATAGGGTATCTCAAGACTATATCCAACCAGGGATTACTCTACGCCACAATGGGGCGCTTCACGCAAGCGGAAGAATTTACTGTGGAAGCACTCACCATGCGCAAGACTAAATATGGCGATAACAACACCAGCGTGGCAGCATCGCTCAATAACTACGGTGTTCTCAAGTATAACCTTGCGCGTTACAACGAAGCAGAAAAAGACTTTGAGACATCGCTCGGTATCATGAAGGCAAACAACCTGCAGACTGCGATGCCTTATGCCATAGCGTTGAACAACCAGGCTATGCTTTATCAGGCGATCGGGAGATTTGATGAAGCTGAGAAAATTCTGAAGGAAGCTATTGCCATTGCTGAAAAACTTCAAAGCAGCAAGTCCAGAAATCATTTAAAGTTTTTAGCAAACCTGGCATTGCTATACCAGCAGATGGGTAAATATCCGGAAGCAGAAACTATATACCTGGGCATGGAGAAAAAGCTAGGAAAAAACAATCCTGATTATGCAGCCATGCTCAACAACCAGGCTGCGCTATATATGGTAATGGGTAAAGAAGATAAAGTAGAAGATCTTCTGAAACGTTCAGCCGCTATATACAAATCCAACTTCAACGAAGAAAATCCTGCATACGCAAAAGCGATCAGCGACCTCGGTAACTTCTATCGCTATAAAACCAAATATACCGATGCAGACCCGTTGCTGCAGAAAGCATTGGCCATTCGTGAGACAACGCTAGGAAAAAATCATCCGCTCTATGTGCAGTCGCAGGAGGACCTGGCTATACTCTACTGGAAACGCAAGACGTGGGAAAGTGCTTTCATGATGTATCGCGATGTAATGGACAAATCGCTGAGCTTTATCAATACATATTTCCCTCCCATGAGTGAGGCCGAAAAAACGAAGTATTGGGATATACTCTCACCGCGCTTCCAGCGATTCTACAATTTCGCGATCGAAGGCAGCCAGGATAATATACACATCATTGAAGCCCTTTACGATTACCAGATTGCTACCAAAGCCTTACTCCTTAACTCTACAAACAAAGTAAAGCAGGCGATTCTCTCCAGTAAAGATGCACAACTCATTAAAGATTACCGCACGTGGCTTGATCAGAAAGAAACACTCGCGCGTTTATATGCATACTCCAAACAGGAATTGAAACAACAAAGTATAAATCTTGATTCGCTTGAGCGTGCTGCGAATGCCATGGAACGGAAATTATCTGAACGCTCGGGGGATTTCTCTTCCGGTTATACCGCTAAAAAAATAAGTATCGATCAGATCAGACCATTGCTTACCGACACGGAAGCTATAGTAGAAATTATACGCGTTACCAAATACGATCAAAAATTTGAGAATGAGGCCCGCTACCTTGCGCTTGTCGTAACGAAAGCAAGTGAAGTTCCGAAGTTAATTGTATTGGACAATGGCACACAACTCGATACACGTTATGCTAAATTCTATCGCAATGCAGTTCAGCAACGTATAGCCGATGAATATTCGTATGATCAATACTGGGCACGCATCGAGCCAGAGTTGAAAGGGAAGAAACTCATCTATATATCTCCGGATGGTGCTTACAACCAGATCAATCTCAACACTCTGAAAAAACCGGATGCAGACTATATCATTAATCGGTATGATCTTGTAATTCTCGGCAACTCCAAAGACCTGATTGCAATAAAAAGTAAGAAAGCAAAAGCACCAAAGAAAAACGCAACACTGTTAGGCTTCCCGGATTATGGAGCCGGAGATATAGCGGCATTACCCGGCACTAAAGTAGAGATCGATAATATAGCCAAAGTGTTAAAAACTTCGGGCTACCAGGTAACACAGTATACGCAGAAGACAGCCACCGAAAAAAATCTCAAGACGATCAAAGGTCCTACCCTTGTACACATTGCCACTCATGGATATTTTTTGAAAGATATAGAGAGTACCGGTGCCGCCTTTGGTATACATCTTGAAAATGCCAACGACAATCCTTTACTTCGCTCGGGCTTGCTATTGACGGGAGCATCCGGAACGGTGAGTGGTAAACGTACGCCTGACCTCGACAGCAACGACAATGGTATACTTACTGCATACGAAGCGATGAACCTAAACCTGGAAGGAACAGACCTCATCGTATTAAGCGCCTGCGAAACCGGATTAGGTGATGTAAAAGCAGGCGAAGGAGTATACGGATTGCAACGAGCGTTTCTCGTAGCCGGTGCCGATGCACTGATCATGAGTCTCTGGAAAGTTGACGATGCCGCCACGCAACAGCTGATGAGTAATTTTTATACCAGTTGGCTCAAGCTTGGAAACAAACAAAAAGCATTCAAGCAAGCCCAACTACAACTCATGACTAAATATAAAGATCCCTACTACTGGGGCGCTTTCGTCATGATGGGCATGTAACCTAAACACGTAACAACGTACATACATAAACACGTAAAAAAATGGAATTGAAAAAATTAGGAAGCTCGTCAGTAAAAGTTACTCCAATGGCATTTGGCGCATGGGCTGTTGGCGGATGGATGTGGGGAGGCGCAGAAGAGAGTGCTGCCCTGCGCGCGATACGTGCTTCGTATGATCTTGGCATGACCACCATTGATACTGCACCGGTATATGGTTTTGGTCGCAGTGAAGAACTGGTAGGCCGGGCGTTGCAAGGTATACCACGCGACAAATACCAGATACTGACAAAGTATGGCTTGAACTGGGAAACCGAACAAGGTGAATTCTTTTTTGATACAACCGACAATCAGGGTAAACCGCTGAAAGTATACCGTTACTCAGGCGCAGCGAAAGTAATTAAAGAGTGTGAAGACAGTTTACGAAGACTGAAAACCGACTATATCGACTTGCTGCAAATACACTGGTCGGATGCAACAACGCCTATAGGAGAAACGATGGGTGCAGTCGCTAAATTGATCGAGCAAGGTAAAGTACGCGCAGCTGGTGTTTGCAACTATAACACTGAGCAGGTAGACGAAGCACTCAAAACGGTGAAGCTCGCCTCGAACCAGGTTCCCTATAGCATGATAAACCGTGGTATCGAGAAAGATATAGTACCGCAGGCGCTGCAGAAAGGATTAAGTATACTTCCCTATAGCCCGCTGCAACGTGGATTACTCTCTGGCAAAATCAAACCTGGCTATAAATTCGGTGAGGGTGATACACGCGAGAATAACAAATTCTATACTGCTGAAAATATTAATCGTGCCAATGCATTGCTGGAAAAAATCAAACCTATAGCAGACGCACACGGAGCAACCCTGTCACAACTCGTCATCAACTGGACAACCCGACAACCTGCCATGGATTGCGTACTCGTAGGTGCGCGAGACGAAAACCAGGTAAAAGAAAACGTAAAAGCCCTTGCGTTCAAACTCTCCGATGAAGAACTGAAGACAATCAACAAGGCTGCTGGTGAGTTCGTGCTGGCCGAATAATAAAGGCTACTGGTTGCTGGCTTCTGGTTACAGGAAAAAGCTGTGAGCTTTGAGCTGCGAGCCGTGAGAGAATACAGGCACATATATATAAAAAAAACAGCCGCATGTTAGTAGCTGTTTTTTTTATACACGACAAAACACCAGCGGCTAGCAGCCAGAAGCTAGCAACTAAAAAGAGGAGCCACTTCCATCAGTAACTCCTCTTTAAAAACTCGTAGCTCAAAGCTCGCAACTCGCAGCTATTTCGCAGGAACGATCTTCACGAGCATTCCCGGGCTCTGCGTGGCTATATATATGTACCCGTCCGGGCCTTGCTTTACCATGCGCACGCGACCTATTTTTTCAAGAAGTCTTTCGTGTTTTACATATTTACCGTTATCGACCTCTACACGTGATATGTGGGTTTGTGCCAGTGCTCCTACCAGGAAGTTGTTCTTCCAGTCCGGGTATATATCGCTGGTAACTTGTGCCATGCCGCAGGTAGCGATTGAAGGAACCCAATACCATACCGGTTGCTCCATGCCATCTTTCTTGGCAATGTCGGTTATAGGCGTGCCGTCATAATTTATACCGTAGGTGATAACAGGCCATCCGTAATTTTTACCGGCTTCAACCTTATTTAATTCATCGCCACCTTTGGGACCGTGCTCAGCGTCCCATAGCTCACCCGTTGTAGTGTTATATACCAGTCCCTGAGGATTACGATGTCCGTAGCTCCAGATCTCAGGTTTCGCACCCGCTTTATTTACAAAAGGATTATCAGTCGGAACAGAACCATCTTCATTGAGCCGAAGAACTTTGCCAAGGTGATTGCCCAGGTTCTGTGCATTCTCTTTTGTACCGCGTTCACCGGAAGAAAAGAATATATGTCCTTTTCCGTCAAACACAATGCGCGAACCAAAATGTACTTCCGAATCAACGAAAGGCTGAGCTGAGAATAACTCTTTAAGTTCTGTAAAGGCATTACCATTGAGTTTTGTTCTGGCAATGGTTGTACCGCCACCACCTGCACCGGGTTTTGCGTAGCTCAAGTATATCCAGCCATTGGTTGCATAGTCCGGATGCAACACTATATCCAGCAAACCACCCTGACCATGATCATATACTGCGGGAACATTTTCAATTTTCTCATCGAGTAATTTACCGTCTTTGATGATTCTGATCTCGCCCTTCTTTTCTGTTACCAGGATTCTTCCATCCGGTAAGAAAGCCACACCCCACGGGTTGTCCAACTTATCGGTTAACGTATCAATTGTGAATTTCAATTTTTCTGATTCAATCACAATGGCTACCGGCTTGGTTGTATCGGGTTGTTCCGTGCCGTTTTTCTCTGAACACGCCACCACGGATGAAATCAGTAACGCATATACAATTCCTCTTTTTAAGGTCATAGATGTGTAGTTGTATAGTATATATTTGGATTAAGGGAGTGAAGATAGCAGAAGTCAGTAAGGCACCAATGCTGCCTTACAACCTTTTTGACGAAAGGAAGAGTTTGCCTGTCAATCGGACGATTGCTCCTGATTAATCTCTGTTACGATGTCCACAATGCTGCGATCATTGATCTTGACATCCGTCAGGGCTGCTTCTCCATTTCGTACACTCACCTCGGCATACGTAACCTGCGTGGAATCATTCCGCTGCGATTCCCAGTATATCTTTTCGGCTTCGCTCGCCTTTGATTCTTCGAGGTAAAAACGCTCGAACGGGTATTCGATGAACAATGTGTATGGCTCATACGATGTTACGTAGTTGACACGTGCCTTTACATAGTCTGCGTCCTGAGGTTCAGTAAGAGAGATGTTATGAATGCGAGCAAAGCCTGCCGAGTCCGTAAGCGTTACGTATACGTCATGAACATTCAGCCATTCGTTATAGTCGCGTACACCAAAACGATTCTCCTCGAAGCTGAGTATTATATATTTACCACGAAACGGATCAGCCGGATCAACGGGCGCTGTTTTGAATTTATATACTTTACCTTCTTTCAGAACAGCTTCCTGATCAACAATCATCTTCGCAGGCACATACCACTGCACCAGGCACATCACTATAAATAACGGAAGTATAATCTTTTTCATGATGCTACGCGTTCAGTTGCTGTTTACGTTTTTTAACCATCCAGATGTTGGCAACAAAAAAGCCGGCTCCTACCAGTACAAAGAGCAAACCGCGCGCAACAAAACTCATATCCAGATCGAAGAAGCGGCAGATAATTAATGCTGTCAGAATTAATAAGCCATAATTCAACAGACTTAACTTGTTTTGCCGTGCACCATCGCGAACCGTGAACACTCCGAAGGCGAACAAGAGTATATTATCCAACACCCGAGCCAGCAACGGCAGTTGGTAGCTCACCAACAGCAATATCAATACAACAACAAAACCATAACTCTTTACATTAAGCGATGCAAAAGATTGTCTCATTCCTAATACAACCAACAAAATTACAGCTATAGCAAACGTGACCCAGTATGGATACGCGTGCACCAGATCAACGCGATATATATTATCATCAAATATCTCTTCCCAGAACCACTCAAAGCTCATAAAGAGCAGCAATGATATTAACCCGAGACTTCCCGTTACCAGGAATCCGTTCGCTATAAGCCTGCGTTCGCGAATCCTTTCAATCTGCCCAAGCAGGATTAAGACACAGAACACATTAATATATACAGCGAATGTTAATTCCCGGAGCGCATCGCTGAACATGCCCAGCACCGCTGTAATCGACAATGCTATAAACCACGAATGAAATGCAAAGAAATTACTGTGAATCCGGTTCTTATACAATGTATAGTAATGCGGCAGCATCAACGCCAACAATCCCCAATACCACCATGCTACAGCATTTGGATAGTGAAAGTAACTCAGATCGCAGGCATACCAGGTTATACCGATAATATACAGCAACGAGGCCAGCGATGAACGCATCGTATAGATTACCGGCAGTGCCACGATCATCCACAAAAACAAAAAGCCGTACAGCGTACCTTCAATATTATATACCTGGCTTACAATGGAAATACTGGCAGCTATAGCCATAAATAAAAATGTGGCTGCCCCCTCACGCCATGCCGTACTATCCGCTTTACGATACAGCACAAAAGCGCAAACTGCTTGTCCTATCAACAACGGCAACAACGCTATACCGAGCTTCGGCACTTTACCCAGGGTATCCCAGTTGTGAGCGATGATCAAAATAATACCCAGTCCTACGAGCAACGCGCCCAGTATACCAAATACTATAACCAACCGATTGGGCTCGTGTTGTTCCTTCTGCTGGTAGAAGGCTCTGATCCGTTGTGCCGTTTCTTCTGTTACAACATTCGCTGCAACCAGCTCGGGTAAATCTTTCAGAATAGGTTTGCTCATATAACAGGGGATCTGAAAAGCGCAGTATAGTAGATATACTGCGCTTTAGCATGTATAAGGTACTTACTTTTTAAACGTATACGCCATTATACTGTTACCATAGAACGTTGGGACGTAAAGAATTTTATTCTTGGCATCATAACCTACATCAGCACTGCTTAACTTTTGTTCCTTTGTATCCAGTAATTTAGATGCTTTACCGGTGGCATCCATAAAATATACTTCACCATACCACGATGTAATAATGAACTCATTTTTACCTACAGATACGATACCATCACCACCGGTAGCAGCGGTACCGATTTTGGTAAGCTGTTTATTCCAGTCGAGCTTATAAAAATCTCCGGATTTAAAATCAACAAAATAGAGAGCATCTTTCAACGCGAGTACACCGTTGGTACTTTTTATGTCGGCATTCTCATAGTACAGCTCACCTTTACCATTAGCAAACCGGTATATCTTTCCGCTTCGCGAATCAGAGGCGTATACATTTCCTTTTTCATCAACGGAAATGTCATTCAGAAATTGTGCTCCCTCTACTTCTGTAAACGTAGGTTTACCGGACGCTATATCGATCGTAACAATACGACTAAGATCTGCTACATACAGGTTGTTTTTATATACCTCCATACCCTTTGGAGCATTCAGGCCAGTAACCCATTGCAGCGTTGTTACTTTTCCATCAGGAGTGATTTTGGAAATAAATCCTTTGCCATCTTTCTCATCCGGTTTACCATCAATATTCGAAACATACAATGCATTGTTCTTTACATCGAGGTATGTGGATTCGGGTATGCGAAACAACGTGTCGGTTTTCCATTTCAGCGACAGCGTTTGTGCCTGCAGATCAACAGCAGCAAAAGATACCAGTAGTGTGAATACAACTTTCAGGTTGATACATTTTTTCATAGCGTGTTTTATTTTAACGTAAGGCTAATATAACAGCGATCAAGTTCGCTAAAATATAAGACACTACTACTATTCTTGAACCAATTCTGTTCACACGCAACGCAGCGTCTGTACGCCCGCTGTCATGGTACTTCAGTGCAATAGCAGAAACCACCAGCGTCATAAAGATGGCAAAGAAGGTAAAGGCATGCAGTGTATCTACCAGCGTAAATGTAGAGGACTCGGGCAACACTGAATCAATAATATACTTGTTACCAACGGCCGCGAACAAACCACCGACCGGTAACCCGAACCGTGGCTCCAACTCCGAAGGATGTGGTGTAAAACTTACTATAGCAATGAGAAACGCTATATACATACCAATGAAGATCTTCATAAACAATCCCCATGCATTGCGTTCTATATCCATCTCGATATTAAAGGTAGAGAACACTTGTCCGGTCACTGTAGAATCTCCAAAGCCTGTCTCATAATCATTACTCTTGCTCAGTACGTGAAAGTTCCGGATCGTCCAGCCGTCAATCGCTTCCTTCTCATCAAAGCGACTGCCTTTCAAGTCTGGCACAAACACGAGACTCCGGTTATCAAACAATGCATTCTCGATCTGCACTTTCAGGTGTTGCTGATCGAACGGAAAATCCTGCACATCCCATTTTTCTTTCATGGTACATTTCATTTTCATGATTGCCCACGACTTACCTTCCACGCTATCAACAATGATATCGGGCGGTTCTATTTCTTTTGCATTGGGAATATCGAGTTGTTTTGAAAAATCGAAATCAGCATTATCATATACAAACCACAACCAGAAGCGAATGGTATATTCTTTATCGTGGAAGTTAATGTCGTGTACACTGATTACATACGCGCCCACCTTCACAGTGTCGGGTACACGTTCTTGTTGAGCATACGCAGTGGCCAGCACCAGGGCCAGGCACAGGGTAAAAAAATACTTCGGCATGTAGAGCAGATCAGGGAGATCAAAAGTAAATGTTTTACCCGTTTTAAAGAAGTTATGAAAGGTTCGGAACTTTGAAAATGCAGTGTTAATTTGGAAGCAAATTTAAACTGCTTATGTATACCGGATTATTCGCTGCCCATTCGGGTGTTCGCTACCTTGTGTTACTATTGCTGATCGCTGTAATCATCAAATCATTGATGGGTTTCTTAGGTAAAAAGCCTTTCGAAAAAGTAGATAACATTCTAAGTCTTTTGCTCCTGATCTTTACACACATCCAATTCTTACTGGGACTAGTTTTGTATTTCGTAAGTGATATTGTAAAATTCAATGACCAAACGATGAGTGATAAAATGACGCGTTATTGGACAGTGGAGCATACCACCGGTATGCTTATCGCGGTAGTGCTGATCACCATTGCACGTTCAACCTCGAAGCGCATGAGCGATCCAGTCGCCAAGCATAAACGCCTTTTTATCTTCAACACTATTGCACTGCTTATCATCATCGCTGTGTTACTACAGGGAGGTGTTAATATTTTCGGTAGCGATAGAGTGTAAAATTGATGTAAGTAATTATAGCTAAAGCTATAAAATAACGGTATGGCTATCGACAAACCGGGCAATTGCCCGGTTTTTTTGTGTATTACGATTGCTCTTATTGTCTTAACTTTACTCTGAATAACGTTAATAAATAACCTTCATGAAAACCCCACTTTTACTCGTTTGTACTTTGCTCACTTTTTGCGTATTCGGTCAGCCGGCACAACAACCGATGGAACGTTATGAGCTTGTTAAAATGGACAAGAATGTAAACACGTTTCACCACGAAGCTGCTCCCGTAATTTCTCCGGATGGCAACACGCTTTACTTCTTTGTTCAGGATCACCCGGAGAACACACAAGGTAAAGATGACACTCAGGACATCTGGGTATCGAAGAAAGATGCGAATGGCGTTTGGGGTAAAGCCGAACACTTGCGCAATCCGTTCAACATTCACCGGTCCAACCAGGTGTTCACTGTATTTCCGGATGGCAATCTTTTTATTAAAGGCGGAAAGACAAAAGGTGAAAAAGGATTTTCAATTGTTACCGGTTCATCACTGCGCGAACTTGATGTAAAAGATTTCAAGTCGATGAACAAAGGTCGCTTCTATGGCGCCAGTATGTCGGCTGATATGAAGCACATGATCATCTACTTCAGTGAAAAAGAAAATAGTCCTAACAGCGACTTGTACGCAAGTCACGTTCTGCCGAATGGCTCCTGGTCTAAACCTGAAAAATTAAAACTGAGCACAACGCTGGATGATGTAGGACCCTTTATAGGACCGGATCAAAAAACGTTATACTTCGCGAGCGCGAGACAATCACCCGGCAGACAAGGTGGTGTAGATATATATAGAACAACACGCCTCGATGATACCTGGATGAACTGGTCAGAACCGATTAACATGGGCAAGCCCATCAACACGAGTGCACTCGACTATTACTTCACAATTGACAATGCAGGAAATGTATTTACGAGTCGTGCGAACAAGGCGATGGACGGTGCACAACTTGATCTATACCAGCTGGTGCCAAAAACTTTCAAAGTACAATTGACCGGTATCGTGTTGAATGAAAAAACACAAGAGCCGCTGCAGGCAAACGTTGAGATAAAAGTTACCGATCGCGAGCCGGTTGCACTGCGCTCAAACGCACAAGGTAAATTTGATACAAAGGCTCCCGAGATGCAGGCATTTACGGTTGCTGCGCGTACCGAAGGTTTTATACCGAAAGAACAATCCTTCAAACTGCCAGTACTCAAAAAAGATACTACAGTATATATCGAGATACTGTTGAAACCGGTAGCGAAGAAATTACTGGTTAGCGGTAATGTATACGATAAGAAAACCGATAAGCAAATTGCTGCGAAACTGGATATAACGCTTCGTAATGATCGCAAGACAAACTTCAAAGTAGATGCAGCACGCGGAAGCTACGAAAAAGAAGTACCGAAGCTCGGCTGGTATATGATAACCGCATCTGCTGAAGGATACCTGAACACAACAGACAGCGTTCAACTGGAAAGCGAAGAACTCTCACCGGCCATTCGCGATCTATACCTGTTACCGATCGAGATTGGTGTAACGGTACGCCTTAAAAATATATACTTCGACTTCGACAAGACTACATTGAAGAAAGAGTCGTTTACAGAACTGAACAAAGTGGTTGACTTCCTGAAACAGAACAGTACCGTTGAAATTGAAATT
>CBIHOZ010000209.1:0-11158 GCA_966211525.1 uncultured Chitinophaga sp.
GAACAACTACGAGTTCTTCAACCTCGGCACCGGTAAAGGTTTAACCGTGCTGCAGTTGATACAGGTGTTTGAAAAAGTAAACAACCTGAAGCTGAACTATAAAGTCGTAGACCGCAGACCTGGCGATGTTGAAAAGATATATGCCGACACAACGCTGGCAAATAAAGAATTAGGCTGGGAAACCAAACTGGGCGTAGAAGAAATGATGCGCTCCGCGTGGAAATGGCAACAACAACTCCCAACCAAAAAAGTATAGTATAGCTCCGTGACACTTTGTGCCTCCTTCGTGCCCTTTGTGTAATGGATTTGAAAGTATATATATGACGCAGTTCGATTTAAAAGATCACTCACACAGACGATACAATCCCTTAACCGGAGAGTGGATACAGGTGTCACCGCACCGCTCCAAGCGCCCGTGGCAGGGACAGGTTGAGAAGACCGGTGGACAGGCTTTGCTCGCATTCGATCCTACATGTTACTTATGTCCGGGGAATGTGCGCGCCAATGGAGAAGTAAATCCGAAATATACTTCTACCTATAGCTTCACCAACGATTTTGCAGCCCTGGTAGATGATGTACCGGCAGGCGAGTTCCGCGACAGCGATCTGCTCATTGCCAAAAGCGAAGCCGGTATATGCCGTGTGATCTGTTTCTCACCGCGTCATGATCTTACCGTTGCCGAAATGGATGTGGCGGGTATCCGTAGCGTTGTAGACCTGTGGATCAACGAATATACCGAGCTCGGCAAGAACAAGAATATACAGTATATCCAGATCTTCGAGAACAAAGGCGCAGTGATGGGCTGCTCGAATCCGCACCCGCACGGCCAAATCTGGGCACAGCAATCTGTGCCCGTAGAACCTGCCAAGAAGCAACAACACCAGTTGGAATACTTCAAACGCAAAGGCGCTACATTGCTTGCCGATTACTGGAAGCTCGAACAAAAACACCAGGAGCGCATTGTGTTTGAGAACGATCACTTTGCTGTAGTGGTACCGTTCTGGGCAACATGGCCTTTCGAAACCATGATCGTTCCCAAGAGGCCGATGGCGCGCATCACCGAAATGAACGATGCAGAGCGTAACGCTTTTGCGGATGCATATCGCAGAATGGCTGCGCGCTATGATAATCTTTTCGAAGTATCATTTCCATATTCGGCTGGTATACACCAGGCACCAAGTGATGGTGAAGCCCATGCTGAGTGGCACTGGCACATGGTGTTCTATCCACCGCTGCTGCGTTCGGCTACTGTGAAGAAGTTCATGGTAGGATACGAGATGTTGGCCAATCCGCAACGCGACATCACACCGGAATTCAGTGCTGATCGTCTGCGTTCGCTTTCCGACATTCATTTCAAAAATCGAGTAGTTTCTGAAATACCAAACCCCTAAGTTTATGCGAAAGCTTATTGTTTATACCTTATTCGTAAGTGTAATTATGTCACAAGCCTGCAAGAAAAAAGAAGAAGAAACACAACAGCCTGCTGCGGATACAGTAGCCGTTGCAAAAGCGTCTGTTACCAAAGCTCCTTTCGGAAAATTGCCTGACGGCCAGGAAGTGAGCGTATATACTTTGAAAAACAAAAACGGTGTAGAGCTGCAGGTGATCAACTACGGAGCCATCGTTACATCGCTTAAAACTCCGGATAAGAACGGAGCACTCGAAGACATCGTGCTCGGGTTCGATTCGCTTCAGGGCTACCTTACACCGGCACCGTACTTCGGAGCGATTGTAGGTCGTTACGGAAACCGTATAGGCAAAGGTAAATTCAAGCTTGATGGTAAAGAATATACTTTAGCGCAGAACAACAATGGTCAGCACCTGCACGGTGGTCTGAAAGGATTCGATAAAGTATTCTGGAATATAGAAGAAGTTCCTTCATCCGAAGGTGTAGCAGTAAAGCTTACGTATCAAAGTAAAGATATGGAAGAAGGCTATCCGGGTAACCTGAACGTTGAAGCAGTATATACCCTTACCGACAACAACGAATGGAAGATCGATTACAAAGCGACAACCGATAAGAAGACGATTGTGAATGTAACACAGCACTCGTACTTCAATTTAACGGGTAATGTAAAGCGTGATATACTCGACCATCAACTCGTGTTGCATTCTGAAAAACTTGTGCCGGTAGATAAAGTATTGATTCCTACTGGTGAACTGAAAGATGTTACCAACACTCCGTTTGATTTCAGAAATGCTACAGCCATTGGTGCACGCATCAACGATAAAGATCAGCAGATACAATTGGGCGGAGGGTACGATCACTGCTGGGTACTTTCATCGAAAGACAGTTTGAAACTTGCAGCGAGTGTTTACGAACCTTTATCAGGCCGTTACATGGAAGTATATACTACCGAACCGGGTATCCAGTTCTACAGCGGAAACTTCCTGGATGGATCGCTTACCGGTAAAGGTGGCGTGGTGTATAAGCACCGTTTCGGACTTTGCCTGGAGACAGAACATTTCCCTGATTCACCAAACAAACCGGAGTTTCCAAGTGTGGTGTTGAATCCGGGTGAAACATATTCAACGCAGACTACCTATAAATTCGCTACCAAGTAGCTGATTGTGTATAGCATACAGAAGAAGCTGTTTCTGAGATATACTTTAGAAACAGCTTCTTTTTTTTGACCATACATTAAAAAATTTGCAAGAAGTGGAATACGACAAAGAAATATTTTGTCGTTTCAAAAAGAACATTCATTTTTATCGATTGAACGAACGTGTGAAGTTGTGACTTTACCTATTAATTATTTGCAAACCAAACCGAATCAACCTGAACCATGCGACAATTACAAACTGTTGACTATGTAGTCTTTCTGATTTACTTCGTCATCGTGGCCGGCTATGGCTACTGGATTTATCATAGAAAGCGAAAACAGTCAACCGATTCTAAAGATTTCTTCCTTGCTGAAGGCTCGCTTACATGGTGGGCTATCGGTGCATCGCTCATCGCTTCCAACATATCAGCCGAGCAATTCATCGGTATGTCAGGTTCAGGCTTCAAGATGGGCCTCGCGATTGCAACCTACGAGTGGATGGCAGCGGCTACACTGATGATCGTAGCGATCTTCTTCATGCCGATCTACCTCAAGAACAAGATCTATACCATGCCGCAGTTCCTTACGCAGCGTTATGGTCCAACGGTAAGTACGATCATGGCAATCTTCTGGTTGCTGTTATATGTTGTGGTTAACCTCACTTCGATATTATACCTCGGAGCTCTCGCAGTAACTACCGTATCCGGTATACCTTTCTGGACCTGTATGATCGGTCTGGCGGTGTTTGCCATCTTCATCACGCTTGGAGGTATGAAAGTGATCGGGTATACCGATGTTATCCAGGTGTTCTTCCTGATCCTTGGTGGTCTGGCTACTACATATCTTGCGATGGACCTCGTATCTCAACACTTCAATACATCCGGTGTAGGAGAGGGCTTCAACCTGATGATGTCGAAAGCAGATGATCATTTCCACATGGTATTCGATAAGAGCAACCCGAATTATCTTGATCTTCCCGGACTTACCATTCTTATCGGTGGTATGTGGATTGTAAATCTGAACTATTGGGGATGTAACCAGTATATCACACAACGTGCACTCGGTGCCGATCTTCCTACAGCGCGCAACGGTATATTGTTCGCAGCGTTTTTGAAACTGTTGATGCCGATCATTGTTGTACTTCCCGGTATCGCTGCGTATGTATTGTATCAGGATGGTATGTTCCAGCAAGACATGCTTGCCAATGGTGAGCTGAACCCTGACCGCGCATATCCTGTATTGTTGAACCTGCTTCCGGTAGGATTGAAAGGACTTGCCTTCGCGGCACTTACCGCTGCTATCGTAGCGTCACTTGCCGGTAAAGCAAACAGTATATCTACGATCTTTACACTGGATATCTACAAGAAATTCTTCAACACGAACGCTTCCGAAAAACAACTGGTATATATAGGACGTGTAGCCGTTGTTGTGTCGATGGTGATCGCGATCATTATATCACCATTCCTCGGCATCGATAAGAAAGGTGGTTTCCAGTATATACAGGAATATACCGGCTTCGTGTCGCCTGGTATCTTCGCTATATTTATTTTAGGGTTCTTCTGGAAGCGTACCAACTCCGCTGCTGCTATGGCTGCTGCGTTGATCACCTTCCCGCTGTCACTCCTGTTGAAGTTCTTGCCGAAGATGGCCGATCTTTCATTCCTCAGCGGTATGGGCTTCTCTGCACTTAACAAAGAAACCGGTCTGTATGAAATTCCATTCCTCGATCGTATGGGCTTTGTGTTCATCATCTGCGTGTTCGTAATGGTTGTACTGACATTGATGGATCCAAACAGCAAGAAAAATCCGAAAGGTCTCGAAGTAGATGCCAACATGTTCAAGCCTAAAGGCGCATTTGCCGTAGGTGCGTTGATCGTGCTGGGTATATTGGCTATGCTGTATACGATCTTCTGGTAGACGTACCGTTATCCGTTAAAAGTTAACCGTTAATAGTTAATCGTAACGGATAACCGGAAATAACATTTAGATATAAAATAAGAGGGTCTGATGCATAAGCGTCAGGCCTTTTTTCTTGGAGGAACTTTGTGTCTTCCTCTGAGACCTTTGTGCTTCTGGATTTTCTCTGGATTTCTTTTTTTCTTCACCTCAAAACGAAACCCACCCACCACGTATAACGATTAACGGATAACCTGTAACTAATTTCGTATCTTCACCCTATGAACCGCATCGACCGCCTCACCGCTATACTCATCCATCTTCAAACCAAACGCGTAGTGAAGGCAGAAGAAATGGCTGAGCGATTTGAGATCAGTCTGCGCACCGTATACCGCGATGTAAAGGCATTGATGGAAGCAGGCGTCCCCATCGGTTCAGAAGCCGGTAAAGGATATTTTATTGTTGATGGATTCCATCTTCCCCCGGTAATGTTCACGCAGGAAGAAGCGAGTGCTATGCTGGTAGCTTCCAAACTTGTAGAACGCATGACCGATAAGTCGATTCAGAAAACTTTTGAGTCGGCACTGATGAAGATCAAGGCGGTGTTGAACGATAACGAGAAAGATCATCTTGAAAATCTCCAGACCTATATACAGGTATATAAATCATCGTCTAACGTGCACGATGATTTTCCGGATAACTTCATGACCGATATTCAAAAAGCAATTGTAACCAAACA
Organism: uncultured Chitinophaga sp.; assembly: GCA_966211525.1. GTDB lineage: Bacteria > Bacteroidota > Bacteroidia > Cytophagales > Cyclobacteriaceae > Ohtaekwangia. Next base: position 5,179 of record CBIHOZ010000209.1, read on the forward strand.
CGCGCTACGTATAGACTATAGAAACAATCTCGGTGAAGTCAGCGAACGTATCATCGAGCCTATTGGATTATTCTATTATAGCTTTGCATGGCACCTCATTGCGTGGTGTACATTACGGAATGGCTATCGCGATTTCAGAACCGATCGCATCATGAGTCTGAAGGACACCGGTACATCCTTCGATGATCGTAACCGCTATACCTTGCAAGAGTACCTGCAAAGTCTTAGGCACTCCAACCACGACATGAAGGAAGTAAAATTACTTTTGGACAAACCCGTAACGGGCTATATGTCGTATGCGAAACATTATCACGGTTTGGTAACAGAAGAAGACCTGGGCGACCGAGTTCGCATGACATTCCTCGTAGGTTGTCTTCGACACTTCTGCAAAGGTGTTTTTCAGCAGGGTAGTACAGTAGAGATAGAATCTCCCGAAGAAGCCAAAGCTGTAGCGCAAGAACTGGCGGAGGAGCTATATATGCATTATTCAAAGGTTACAGAGAGTTTATAAATAAACTCTGTAACCTATAGACGAATTATTACAATGAAACCAAGAATTTATATTGACACTTCCGTTGTGGGTGGTTTTTTTGACGATGAGTTTAGTGAATCAACTCAGCTTTTCTTTAAACGATTGGAGAACGCAGAAATAAAACTTGTGATTTCGGATTTACTTGAACTGGAATTACTTCACGCTCCCAAACGTGTCAGTGAGTTGCTACTGAATTATCAATCTGAATATTTTGAGAGAGTTGAGCTGACTGATGAAGTAATCAGTCTGGCCGATAAATATATAGAAGAAAAGGTTGTTGGTAGAACGAGTTTGGAGGACTGTAGGCACATCGCATTGGCTACAATTAACAGGGTAGATGTTTTGGCAAGTTGGAACTTTAAACACATTGTTAACCTTGATAGGATAAAAGGATACAACTCTGTAAATTTAAGAATGGGTTATCCCTTTATTGAGATTCGAACGCCTAAAGAATTGATAAATTATGGAGACTAAGAATAAAAATAAAACATTCGATTCTGTAAAAATGATGCGCGAAATCCGCGATAAAATAAGTGATGAAACGCAAGGGATGACTTTGGATCAATTGAAGAAATATATTGCAGAAAGACTTCCAAAATCTAAGTTGAAAACTATCGGAAGGTAGGTTCGATCAGTTCTCCAAAATCATATTCATCGTACGTATATCGGGTTTAAAGAAAGGCGAACCTTCTTCAGCCAGTATGAGCCTGTAACGACCACCAATGCGTTGAGATTTTTTATGGATCAGCATCATTGGTAAACCAACGGCAACCATCGCTATAGATGCTTTTGTAACATCCTGGTTCAGGGAAGGATCACCTTGTATCACGGAAACATTTAATTGATCCACCAGGAAATACCCGGCACCACCAATCACCAGCAAGCCCCCGAATACATTTCGGAAATTCCGTTGATCAAAATATATACGTTCAATAGAATGAAATGGTACCACCTCCGTATGTGCTAATACGGCCGTATCATAAACATTGCTTACATAACTTCGTCTGCGCGTATCGCTTCCTTTTACTTTGAAAAGAATTTCATCACCGATATTAAGCCGGAGTAATACTTTCTCACCCTTCAGCAACACCAGTTGTTTCTGAGCCATACACGCAGGCGCTACCATCAGCAACGCCAGCACTACACCAATAACATATCGTTTCAAATGTGTAATTATTTTAACGTTTAAAGATATTGAATACAGATGACGTAACCCCACAAAAAGTTCTAACCCACAGTAAATTCCCCAACATCAACACCCGAACACGCCAACACCTCAACACACCTCGCTGTTTGAATTTTATAGTGAATAGTTTGAATATCGTAATCGCACGGCAGATTGATCCGATACATTTGTCACCGTTAAGAGTAAAGAACATCGGAGCTGGCTTCTTTAAATACATTCATCGCTGTTCCGCCAGAGGTTATGCAAGGAGCTCCGGTCATTGTTAAACGTTAAAACCAAATTGTATGAAGTACAGAAAATTAGGCAAGACGAACGAAAAACTTTCTGCTATAGGATTGGGCTGCATGGGGATGAGCTTTGCATACGGTGCTATCGATGACAAGGAGTCTATCGCAACCCTGCATCGTGCACTCGACCTCGGTATAAATTTCTGGGACACGGCTGATATATATGGCCCCTATACCAATGAAGAACTTATCTCGCAGGTGCTCGTGCCGAATCGTGACAAGATTTTTATTGCTACGAAGTTCGGTTTCCGCATGCGCGAAGATCGCTCTACGTATTTCGATGGTTCGCCTGCACACATGCGCACCGCTATAGAAGGAAGTCTTAAGCGACTGAAGATCGATGTGATCGATCTATACTACGCACACCGCATTGATGCATCTATACCGGTAGAAGAAATGGTGGGTGCGATGGCAGAGCTGGTAAAGGAAGGCAAGGTTCGTTACCTCGGATTATCAGAAGCATCGGCAGCATCTATACGCAAGGCAAATGCGGTGCATCCTATTGCAGCACTGCAGAGTGAATATTCGTTGCTGACACGTGATGTTGAAAAAGAAAACCTCCCGGTATGTCGCGAGTTGGGTATAACGTTGGTGCCGTATAGTCCGCTGGCGCGTGGACTCATGACGAACACCGTTTATAAAGATTCATTATCATCGACAGACTTCCGCAGATCATTGCCTCGCTTTGACGAACAGCATTGGGACAACAATCAGAAACTCGCAGAACGTTTCTCTGCTATAGCGGCTGACAAGCAATGTACTCCGGCACAACTCGCGCTCGCGTGGGTACTCGCGAAAGGAGAGGATATTGTACCTATACCGGGCACCAAGAAAAGAAGGTATCTCGAAGAAAACGCAAAAGCAACCGAGGTTGTATTAACATCGTCTGATATAAAAACACTGGAAGCACTGGTTGAAGAATATCCAAACGTAGGCAACCGGTATAGCGAAGGATCACTGAAACTGGTGAATCGATAAGTATATATTTGATCTGTAATTTTTTTAAAATATGAGTATAACCATAGCATGCATCGGTCTCGGCAACATGGGCTATCCGATTGCAAAGAATATTATCACCAGCGACAAAGGCTTCAAGGTAAACCTATATAATCGTTCCCCCGAAAAAATAAAAGACCTTGTGTCATTGGGAGGGGAGGCTGTCGGTACGATTGCCGATGCTGTGAAGTCAGCCGACATTATTGTAACGATGGTAAGCGATGATGCAGCATTGAATCAAATCTCGGAAGAACTGCTGCCCGCGCTGAAGAAAGGAAGTATACATCTTTCGATGAGTACGATCAAGGCAGAAACGTCTCAACAACTCGCCGAGAAGCATGCGCAGCGTGGAGCTATATACCTGGCGTCACCGGTGATGGGGCGACCACCTGCAGCGGCTGCAAAACAGCTATTTATACTGTTGTCGGGAGACGAAGCTGCGAAAGAGAAAGTCAAGCCTGTGTTGGAGGCAACGAGTCAGCGTACGTTTGATTTCGGCAGCGACCCTGCTATAGCACACACGGTAAAGGTAATGATGAACTTCATGATCTTTACAACTGTGGAGTTACTCAGTGAAGTAATGCTGATGGCAGAGAAGACAGGCATCGATAAAAATATACTGTTGGATACCATGCTCAATACCATTTACGGAGCTCCGGTGTTTAAGGTATACGGTCCGCTGGTGGCGAAGGAAGAAGATAATCCGAATGGGTTTGCTATACAGCTCGCCAACAAAGATCTGCGTCTTGCACAAGAGACGGCAGCAGCGGCAGGCGCTTCTTTACCGTTGGCAGAATTGATACGCACGCATTTTGAAAGTATGATTGCTGCGGGTGGAGGGAAGAAAGATTTGCCGTTGCTGATTTCGCATTTGCGCGAGCACGTGGAGGTAAATCCATTGCACTAAGGACACAAAGAAGGCACGGAGTTACACAAAGTATATTTGGTAACGCTGTGTATTACTTTTTTCGTTGTGACGTATTTATATTTTAGTATAAAAGTTAAAAAATCGATCCTTTTTGTGGTATATGGGATAAATAGGGACAATATTTAAAACATAAAGGTTGGCTTCGGTAACGAGCCAGCCTTTTTTGTTGCTATCATTACCGAAGATCTTGTCATCGTACCGAATGATAAAGTAGGTATAACTTCCTCTTATAATTACCACTTCGAAGGGATTTACTTTAGGATAATTCCTTTTCAACTTTGACGTGTTAATCCTTTGTAAAGCGGTAGCGCTTCTTTTCAATCACCCCCGATCAGAACGCTGCTTATGGTGTTGTTCAGGAAAGCAGTAGAAGGATTCTCTGGCTTCATCTGTAGTTCGTTGCCGTACAGATTTATCAAAGCGTAAACAAAGCAATAAATATATGGTTGATTTTATCAGAAGCTACGTGACGGCCGTTCACAACGCAGAGGCTGCATGTTTGCATGTTACGTTTAAAGGGTTCATCAAATACGATGAGTTGGTGGAAGTGATCGCGTATGAGTTGGAGATGATCCGTCACTATAAACTCAAAAAGTGTTTGGTTAACCTTCGCGAGATCAGTGTGTACCCGGATGGAGGGCAGGAGTATATCCGGGATGTATGGTTTCCGCAGGTAATAAAGGAGGGGATTGAGTTCGCTGCATTTGTTGTACCGGACGATACGTTTGGCAAAATTTCTATGCAGGAAGCACATAACTATCCGCAGAGCAACCTGCTCATGAAACATTTCAACGATGCAGATCATGCCCTGGCGTGGCTGATGTCGCAGTAAGCATAACCGGCATCTGTGTTACTTTGACGAAGTATACTCAATTTGTATCGATTGGGTTTTGAGGTGTGGTATATTTTAAGAAATTGCAATACCGAATCTCTTAACCCAAACTATACATGCGAACCCTCCACTGTTTTATTCTTTCTGGTATTTTTTTGCTATCAATTTCACTGCCGGTTGCTGCTCAGAAGAAATCACTCCGCGCTGATCTGGAACAGATCGTTAAATCGGCCGATGCGCGGGTAGGCATAGCGTTGCTTCACCTTGAGAACCGCGATACATTAAGTATACATGGCAAACAGCACTTCCCCATGCAAAGTGTTTACAAATTCCCACTTGCCATGGCCGTATTGAGTGAAGTAGACAAAGGCAAGTTATCACTCGATCAGAAAGTACATATCCGGAAAGAAGACATGCTGCCGAATACATGGAGTCCGATGGCAAAAAAATATCCGCAGGGAAATGCAGATGTATCGCTACGTGAACTGATTATGAGTACGGTATCATTAAGCGATAACAATACCTGCGATATGTTGTTCAGAATGCTGGGCGGTCCGAAGAATGTGGAGCGCTATGTACACGGACTTGGTGTAAAAAATATAGCCATCGTTGGCACCGAAGAAGAAATGCACCTCGACTGGAATGTACAATTCACCAACTGGAGCGAACCCATCGCGATGGTACAGTTGCTGGATATATTCTATAAACAGAAAGCATTGTCCAAAGCAAATAACGAACTCCTGTGGAAGTGGATGGTAGAAACACCAACCGGCATGCACCGCCTGAAAGAACTTTTACCTGCCGGAACAGTGGTCGCACACAAAACCGGTACCGATGGTCCGAATGCCGATGGCGTGCAGGGCGCCATTAACGATGTAGGCATAATAACACTTCCCAACGGCAACCATATAGCCCTGGTAGTATACGTCTCCATGCTCAAAGACGAAAAGAAAGCCGAAGACACCATCGCGCGCATCGCCAAAGCGTGCTTTGAGTACTATCGTTGAGGCTGCGGCAGTCGCATAATGAACGATATCTTTTTAGAGCTGCTAGCTTCTGGCTACTAGCTGCTAGAGGATTTTGCTTAGGCTGCGTATGTCGTTGTTTACCGGGCTGCTTTCCTAATAACAACGGCAGTAGTGCCAATCCTTATAATGAAAGATATGTCAGTCCCTGAAATAGGTTGACCACAAAAGGTTAACTTATGACAAAGCGAATT
>CBIHOZ010000210.1:0-10956 GCA_966211525.1 uncultured Chitinophaga sp.
TGGATCGCAGAGAAACGAGCCACCGCGTATAACCCGCCTGGTGGCCGGATCGATTTCAGCATCACGTCCGGAAGGTTCTATACTGTCCTGGCACCATTGCCACACATTGCCGCCCATATCGGTCAGTCCTATTTTGTTGGCACCAAAAACACCAACCGGAGAAGTATATATATACCCGTCTTCACCGGAGTTATAGGAAGGAAAAGTTCCCTGCCATGTGTTGGCCTTATACTTTCCTGCTACAATAAGATCTTCGCCCCAGGTATAGCGTTGTTTGGTTTGCTCGCCATTCTTCGCGGCATGTTCCCATTCCCATTGTGTCGGTAACCGTTTGCCTTTCCATTGTGCGTAGGCAGCGGCATCGTTCCACGATACCTGTGTTACCGGGTGATTGCTTTCTGCCTTCGGTTTATTTCTGCCGAAAGGATATCGAAAGTCTGCGCCATCCACCATTTCCCATTGTTGCAGGCGATCGTTGAATACACCCGCATTGCCAAACTTCTCAGCTTCGGTCAGGTAATGCGTTTCTTTTACAAACGCTTCAAAGTCTGCAACCGTCACCAGGTTTTTATCAAGAAGATAGGGCTTCAGTTTTACCTCGATATACTTCTCGGTTACCGGATCAGTGGTTGATAATGTTCCCCCGTTAATATATACCATCGCGTCATCGCGATGTGGAGCCGGTTGAAAGGAAACCAGTAACAGTGATGTCAGTAATGTGACGGCTGTTATCGTTGTTGCATTCCGGAAATTTTTCATAGCTAATTTTTCCTGGCTTGGTCAGTTCTTCGTTTCATCAATTCAGTGGTCCCTTCGCAGGAAGGTGCAGTGCTGTTGGCCTGCAATGCTTCTTCGAGTACAGCCCTTGTTACCATACCGGATTTTGTCCACACCGGCTTGCCATCTTTGTACAGGATCAGAGTCGGAACCGATTCTATATTCAGTTGTTTTGCGAGCGCACGATTGTCGTATAGTTCAATCTTATGTACAGCGAGTTTGCCGGTATAGTGCTGCGCCACCGTATCAACAACGGGTGCCAGCTTTTTGCAGGCTCCACAATGTTTCGAACCAACATCAACCAGTACAAGCTTTGATGCTGTGATGAGCTTTTGAAATTCTTCTGCAGATATACCTTGTCCTGCTTTTGACTCAATCGGTTTGCCGGCACCAATCCAGTGGGCTATACCACCCGGTAATTCATATACTTCGATAAACCCGCGACTGCGGAGTTGTTTCGCAATAACACCGCTTCGTCCGTTGTTAATAGAGTATACAAATACAGGTTTATGTCTGTCCAGCGACTGAATACGTTTCGCATAGAGTGCCGTATCAGATGTATTTACATTGATGGCACCGATCAGGTGATTTTCAGAAAACTCCTGCGATGAACGAACATCCAGTATCTGCGGAGCTGACGTTTGTTTCAGTTTCTGTTCGAACGCTTCGAGCGTCAGTGCATTTTCATTCACAGATTTCTGTGCGTATAGCCTCCCCGTGAGGAAGGCTAAACTCAGCAGAATAAAATATAGTGTGGATTTTGTTTTCATCGTGTATTAGTTGTTGGATTGAACAGCGACAGGATTAGGTGTACTCTGTCCGGGGATCTGCATGGGCTGGTTGGGTTTGATCTTGTCATAATCAACAACTCCTGTGCGTTCGGCCCACTTGAAGTAATCAGCAGAAAGTTCATTTACTATATCCGGACGCTCGCCTGCTAAATCTTTTGTCTCGCCTCTGTCTTTGCTCAGGTCATACAGCTCCCATTTATAGGATGGATAGGTAGAGACAATTTTCCAATCACCTTTACGCACTGCGCGGTTACCGGCACGCTCCCAGAAGAGCGGCTCTCCGCGATTCACTTCAGTAGACTGGCTTGTCAATACAGGTACAAGACTTTTTCCTGCAAGCGGATGTGGCTTTACACCTTTATAGTTTGACGGATACGTTGCACCAGCCAGTTCATAAAATGTAGGTGCTATATCAATGAGGTGTGCCGTACCTTTTACAATCTGCCCGCCCTTAATGCGTTTTGGAAACCATGCTATAAACGGAGAGCTGAATCCTCCTTCATGCATGTTGTTTTTATATTGACGGTGCGGTGTATTGGACACGTATGCCCAGCTCTGTTCCTGGTAGTCATACGAACCCGGCGAGCCGATAGGACCACTGTTACGTTGTGGTTTCCGGTTGGAGCCGGCATAACCTCCCTGTGCCCCGTTATCAGAAATAAATATGATCAGTGTGTTTTCATCTTTTTTCAGTTCTTTCAGCTTCGCGAGAACTCTTCCTATATTTTGATCTACGCGATCAATCATGGCGGCATATACTTCCATCTTCGCTTTCCAGAGTTGCTTCTGGTCGTACGTGAGGTTGTCCCATTTGGGAACTTCCGGATCGCGCTGTGCTACTTTCTGATTCGGCAGAAGTATACCCAACTCGCGCTGACGGGCAAGTCGTTGCTGACGCAGGGAATCCCAACCTATATCATAGCGTCCTTTATACTTCGCTATATCTTCAGGCAGTGCCTGCAACGGCCAGTGTGGCGCATTGAAAGGAAGGTATAGGAAGAAAGGTTTCTGCGTTTTATTCTGTTCATCCAAGAATACAAGCGCATTGTCAACGATCTTGTTCGTGAGATATTCACCGGGTTTCAGATTTTCTTTCTTGTTGTTTTTGATCAGTGTTACCGGAGGCGCTTGTCCGTATTCACCTATATCAAAGTAATTGCTCGCACCCGGTACGAAGCCATAGAACTGATCGAAGCCGCGTTGGTTCGGCCAGCCGAGACTGTCTTTTCCAACATGCCACTTGCCTGACATCAAGGTGCTATAGCCATTCTGTTTTAATACTTCTGCCAACGTAAGTGATTCTTTGTTCAGATATCCCTGGTACGCAGGCAGCCCGAGGTTTACATCGAAGTAGCCAACGCCTGCGCGATGCTGGTATTGACCTGTAAGCAATGATGCTCGCGTAGGTGCACAAATGGAGTTGTTGTAAAATTCACGGAAGCGTATACCTTCCGCTGCGAGTTTGTCGAGGTTGGGAGTTTGTATCTCTGAGCCATACGATCCTATATCCGAGAACCCCATATCATCTACCATGATAAGAATAAGATTGGGTTTGCTCGCGTCTGCCTTCTTCTGCGCCAGTAGGGGAACCGTTGCAGCGAGGTACAGTATAAAAGATGTAACAAAAAGTTTTTTCATAAATGATATATAGTTAGTTCGTGCCGCGGGTGGCAGGCTGTTTGTTTTCGGCAGGTGCTCCGGGAGCATTTTTAGGTTTGATCGTTTCGTATTCAACAACACCTGTACGTGCGGCCCATTGCGTATAATCAAAAGCCAGTTCGCGCACTACTTCCGGATGTTGTGTTGACAGATCAGTTGTTTCTCCACGATCTGCTTCCAGATCATATAGTTCCCATGCTTTCTGATGATCGGCCACCAGCTTCCATTTACCTTTGCGAACCGCGCGGTTACCGGCACGTTCCCAGAATATAGGCTCGGCACGATTTACCTGTTGTGCCGTGCTGGTAAATACAGGCACGAGACTTTTACCGGGCAATGCATGCGTAGTTACTCCTTTAAATTGCTGTGGATATTTTACTCCGGCTACTTCATAGAAAGTAGGCGCGAGATCAATCAGGTGACCGGTACCTTTGGCTACGGAGTTGGCTTTAATCTTCTTTGGATACCACGCAATGAGCGGTGAAGATATACCACCTTCATGCATATTGCCTTTATATGAGTTGAACGGTGTATTAGATACATGCGCCCAGTTTTTGAATACATAGTCGAATGATCCGGCTGTTCCAACAGGACCTGAGTTCAGGCGTTTTCCTCTTCCACCTAAAGTATAGTTTCCACCTTCAGCACCGTTGTCGGAAATGAAAACGATGAGTGTGTTGTCGTCTTTCTTCAGCTGCTTCAGTTTGGCAAAGATCTTTCCTACACCTTGATCCATGCGATCTACCATGGCCGCATATACTTCCATGCGTGATGCCCAAAGCTTCTGTTCGTCATAGGTCAGGTTGTCCCATTGCGGTATAGATGCATCGCGCTCCGCAGGTTTACTTTGTGCATCGAGTATACCAAGCTGTTGCTGGCGGGCATAACGTTCTTTGCGCAGTTCGTCCCATCCTTTGTCATATTTACCTTTATACTTGGCTATATCTTCCGGTAATGCATGCAATGGCCAGTGTGGTGCGGTATAGGCCACATATAAAAAGAACGGCTTGTTGGTTTTGTTTTGTTCTTCGAGGAATGTAACGGCATGGCTGGTGATTTCGTCTGTAAAATAATAGCTGTTGGGTTCGGGATTGAGTCGCTTGTTATTCTCTACCAGCACCACGGGGTAGTCTCTTCCGAAGAGCGGCATCGGATAGTTGTTGAAATAATTAGCGCCTCCCCCGATAACACCATAGAACTGGTCGAAGCCACGCTGGTTCGGCCACGAGAGACTGTCGTTGCCAACGTGCCATTTACCGGAGAGCAAGGTGCTATAGCCGGCTCCGCGCAATACTTCTCCTATCGTAAGCGATTCCTTGTTCAGAAATCCCTGGTAAGCCGGTAACCCAAGATTTACATCGAAGTATCCTATACCGGCCCGGTGTGGATATTGTCCGGTAAGTAAAGATGCACGCGTAGGAGCACATATAGCATTGTTATAAAATTCCTTGAAGCGTAATCCTTCAGCAGCAAGTTTATCGAGATTCGGAGTTTGAATTTCGGAGCCGTACGCTCCTATATCTGAGTAACCCATATCATCTACCATAATAAGTATAATGTTGGGCTTGCTTTTGTCCGCAGCCTTCTGCGCAGAAGCGGTGTTGTTATATACTATAGCGGATGCCAATAGTATAAGGCCGCCTAATGTTATTTTTTTCATTGTATGAGTTGTTGGAGGTTTGGAGATCAATAGTTAATCCAGTCCGGATGCTGTTTCAGTTTCGGGTTCAGATTTATTTCCCGTTGTGGTGTAGGGAAATGTATATGCCTTGGGGCAGCATTTGTTTTTCCGGCAGCATGCAGCGTTGCTACATAGTAGTCGGCACCTCTTCGCGCCAGGTCGAACCAGCGTTGATATTCATATACCAGTTCTTTTCTTCGCTCCTGGAAAACAGAATCGCGAAACTCGCTTTCGTTCAATGAAGGATATGTATCGGCAAGCCTGGCTATACCGGCACGGTTTCGTACTTCATCAATCGCCCAGTATGCTTCGGTTGTCGGACCATGATTATCTTCATTCAGTGCTTCTGCATAAATCAAAAGAACTTCTGCATAGCGGATGATCGGAAGGTTTTTAGAAGAGTTACTTTGTGATCCTACCGCTGCCTGGTCATAATATTTATACAGGTGTGGCTCAAAGGTATAGAGTTGCCCATTGGTGGGACTAATCATTTGCGTTACGAATGTTACAGCTTTGCGTTCATCGGTGTCATCAAAGCTTTCGTATAGTTTGCCGGGTTTGTTAAGCATGTCCGCATAGTCGCCATTTACCCCCGGTGGTTCAAAAGGAGCCGAACGACTCGCGAGACTATTACCCTGGTAGTTGAAATAGCCTTTGAACTGTGCTGAGAAGATGTGCTCCTTCCCGTTTTTAGTGGATACGTTAAATACATCGGAAAAGTTATCGAACAGTCCATAGGTGTTACTGTCAATTACTTCTTTACTCTTGTCTGCGGCTTTCTTCCATTCCTTGTGAGTAAGATATACTTTCGACAATAAACTCTTCGCAGCTCCGGAAGTTGCTCTTCCTACATCACTGCCGGTATACGCTGCAGGCAATGCTTCGGCATCCGTAAGGTCCTGGATGATTTGCTGATATACCAGGTCTTCCGAAGATTTCTCTACATACAGGCTTTCGGCCGTGAGTGATGTTGTTTCGTGCAGTACAATCGGTACATCACCAAACCAACGCACCAGGTTAAAGTAATGTAACGCACGTAAAAATTTAGCTTCGTTAATAAGACGCGCACGCAGTGTCTCATCAATTTCAGAAGCACTGATCAGTGCAATCCGATCGACTGCTATATTTGATACATTGATCGCATCGTAACTCTGCTTCCAGAGTTGTTCCATGCGATCATTCAATGGATCGTGCGTCAATCCGGATATAGCGCGTACGTGTGCGTTTCGGGCGCGTGGTCCGGCTGCATAATCATCGGTAGCCATTTCAACTCCGATCTGGAATAAACTATTGTAGAGCGATTGTCCTGTCTCATACAGTTTGCGATAGCCTGCATTGACAGCGGCCACTGCCTGCTCATCAGTTTTATAAAACTGATCGGAGGTAACGAACGATTGAGGATCTTCATCCAGCGATACGCAGGCTGTAAGAATGCCCGACAGAATCGCGATGCGTACTATATTTTTCATGTTAATTGAATTATAGGGGTAAAATCAGAAGGTTACACTCAAGCCTGCGCTGATGGTGCGTGATACAGGATATATACCGGTGTCGGTTCCTTGTGATACCGTGTTGTTGCCTGATGTTACTTCCGGATCAAAGCCGGTATATTTAGTCCAGGTAAGTAAATTCTGCCCGATAACATAAACGCGTAAATTGGACAGTCTTATTTTTTCGATCAGTTGTCTCGGAACGGTATATCCCAGACTCAGACTTTTCAATCTTACAAACGATCCGTCTTCTATCAAACGATCGGAGAACACCGGAGCAGGGTCCAGCTTCGCGCGTGGTATGGTGTTGCTTGGATTACTTTCGGTCCAGCGATCCAATGCAGACGTTGATGCATTCTGTTGTCCGTTGAACAACTCCAGCGTTTGCTTGTTGCCATTAAGTATTTCATTGCCAACCACGCCCTGAAAGAAGAACGACAGATCGAAACCTTTCCACGTAAAGTTATTGGTGATACCAAACATGAAATCAGGTTGTGCACTTCCGATTATGGTTCTGTCCAATGCCGTGGTAAACTGAAGGTCGCCACTAATGTCTTTGTATAAACGGTCGCCAGCCTTTGGTGTAGCATTGCCGGTATATTTACCTTTGGTTGCTTCTTCACCGGTTTGCAGTATACCATCGGTTACAGTTCCGTAATACGTTCCCAACGGTTGGCCAACTTTCACGATATAGTTTCCGCTGAGATAAGAATTACTTCCTCCGCCTATACTTACAACTTTGTTACGGTTCAGCGAAAAATTGATGTTGGTAGTCCAGGTGATGGCGCCTTCCAGGTTTGTCGTGTTGATGCCGAGTTCGATACCTTTGTTTTCTACAGCTCCATAATTCTGCAGCGATGTAGCCTGACCACTGGTCCACGGAATTTCAACGTTCAGCAGCAGGTCTTTTGTTTTCTTATAGTATCCATCCAACGTAACACTAACGCGGTTGTTCAGAAGGCCTATATCTATACCGGCATCAAACTGGTTGGTCGTTTCCCACCCGAGGTCACTGTTGGCAATACCATTCGGAGTAAATCCTGTTACGAGGTTGTCACCAAAAAGATAGGTAACACTTCGCAGTGTGGCGAGTGATTGATACTCACCAATCTCCTGGTTACCGGTAGCTCCGTAGCTGGCGCGTAATTTCAGATCGCTGATCACCGAAGAAAGTCCGTCAAAGAAATTTTCTTCACTGATCTTCCATGATACAGCAGCAGAAGGGAAGTATCCCCACTTGTTGTTTTTACCGAAGCGCGATGAGCCATCGGTACGAATGCTGGCTGTTAAATAATACTTGCGAGCATAGTTATAGTTGACTCTGCCGAGGTAGGAGAGGAGCGCCCATGCCGTGTTGTTAGAATACGGACGTGTTGTTACTGCTCCGTCCTGTAAACTGTTATAGGTAACATTATCCGTTACAAAGTTAGTGGCACCGGTTCGTACAATATCTGCTTTATATTCCTGTTGTGTAAAGCCCGCCAGTATGTTGATGGAGTGATCACCAAACTCTTTTGCATAGGTTAATGTATTTTCATTCAACCAGGATGATGCGTTGAAGATACCGATGGCGGCTGCCCCGTTGGTAGTGGCTCCTTCATAGATCGTGCTCGGTATATAGTTTTCGTCTTTCGTATCCGTGATGTCGGTACCGAACAGTACTTTCAATACAAGTCCATCCAATAAATTATATTCACCAAAGGCAGTGCCGAGTAAGCGGGTAGAGTTTGTCTTGTTGATCTGCTCGTTCAACGATGCAATCGGATTGGAGAATATATTTTCGAATGGATTACGCAGGGTATAGCTTCCGTCTGGTTCATATATAGTTGCCGTAGGTGGCATAGTAAGTAACGCACTTACAATTCCATTGGGCGCTATGTTGGCGTTGCTTTTACTTCCGGTAAAGCTGAGACCGAACGTGAGGCGATCCGTAGGCCTGGTATCAATGTTGACGCGCGCACTATAGCGTTCGAAATCAGTATTGCGGATTATACCATCCTGGTTGAAATAATTTCCGGATATAGCATAGCGTGTCTTTTGCGTTCCTCCGGATAAAGAGAGCTGGTGATTTTGTGTTACTGCACTTCGAAAGGCTTCGTCCTGCCAGTCCGTTCCTTCACCCAGCTGGTCGATCTGTTCTTGTGTCAGGTATTGAAATCTTCCGTTCGCCGGAGTGGTGTCATAAAGGGCATCGTTACGAAGCGATGCAAATTGTTTGGCATTGAGTAGGTCTATCTTCTTGCGCAAAGTTTGTATACCATAGCTTACATCGTAGGTGATGGTGTTCTGATCGGCCTTTCCTTTTTTGGTGGTGATGATGATAACGCCATTGGCACCGCGCGAACCGTAGATAGCTGTCGAAGAAGCGTCTTTCAGAATATCGATCGATTCGATATCAGCCGGATTTATACTCGACAGCGGATTTATACTCGCACCGGTTACGGCACCTGTACTTACTGCGTTGTTATATACCGGGTAACCATCAATAACATAGAGCGGTTCATTGCCACCTTGTATCGAGCTTCCTCCGCGAATGCGAATACTTACACCGCCACCGGGCTGTCCGGAGGTTTGTGTAACTTGTACACCCGGTGCAGCACCATTGAGGGCGCGATCGACTGAACTGATTGGTTGCTTTAATATAGTTTCCGATACCGAGGCTATAGCACCCGTCAGTTCACTTTTCTTTTGTGTTCCATAGCCGACTACAACAACAGCGTCAAGTATATTATCACTTTTGAGTATAACTTCGGCAGGTTCTCCGGTGAGTTCATATATTTCAATTTCCTGGGTTTGATAGCCAACACTATTTACCTGCAGTGTAAACGGAAATTCTTTTCCGGCAGCAATCGTAAAGTGGCCGTCAACATCGGCAACAGCATGCACGGAAGTTCCTTTGATAAATATAGTGGCGCCTGGCAACGGTTGACCAGTGTCATCTTTTATCGTTCCGTTAATAAGATCTTGTGCGTAACCCTTCGAAAAAGGCAAAGCAATAAGTATAAAGAGTATATATCTTTTCATGTTAGGATTGTATGGAGTATGAGCAGGTTTCTACTTCAGTGCGCGCTGTTCAAATTTTTCTTTCTCTTGGTCGAAGCGCTTTTGGTCAGGTTTCAGGTATCCGAACTGATGCAGATCATCCTGACTGTTTTGTAATATCCAGAGGAGAAACTTCAGTGCTTCCGGACGTTCATTTATTTTGCTGATCGAGATGTGCAGATGGCCGATCGGTACATTTTTTACGTCTTCTTCTTCCAGTGCTTTTAAAACGGTATCGAGATCGCCATACACTCTTTCGCTTTCATTGATCTTGTTGTTGCCGTCCAGATCAACGGGTATAACAGCTACACCCGGTGTAAGAGTGCGTGTCTTGAGATCGTATAGTAAAGATGGCGTGCTATAAGATATTGCGGTAGAATCTTTTAGCAAGGCTTTGATCAGGTGTTCATCCGCCCCGGCAATTGCTTTCCCTTTTATATTTTGTTGGGTGTAGTCAAAGTGTTGTGCAAAAGTAGTGGGAGCGCCTGCCTTTTGCAGACGGGTATATATCGTGAACGGTGCGGCAATTGTTTTAGCTTCCGACTTATCCGCCAGGATATCATGAAAGTATATTTGTTTGATAAGCTCGTTGGTAAGTCCTTTTTCACGATATGTTTTGGCGAATGCAGAGTTCGCGTTCGCTATAGGCACAACGGCATAGCGGGCCAGGTATAGATATTCACGAGTCTCTTTTACTGTTGGTTCGGGCTCGTATGCTTCGATCAGCAGGTCATATTTAGCGGGGTCGGTTGTGGTGCGTGACTCGATAATGATTTCGGTTTGTGGATTTACTTCTTTATAGTCTTTAATCCATTTCTCCAGTAAAGGATATGCGAATCGTACACCCGTTACAACGACTTTGTTCGCAGGTGCTTGTTGTGCCCAAGCGGCACTGGCCAGAAGAATCAGAAAATAGAAAGCTATTACTGAAATGAAAGATTTCATAATGTGTAATTAGTAAGATGTAGTAAATGCGTAAAGGAAAATAGGCGGCTACGGAATGCACCCTTTATCTACAGACGTACCACCAATATGCCTGCTGATATTCGTGCATCCGAAAGCCATGTATAGAGACTATACTACGCTCGCGGCAGTATAGAATGATTTGAGAATCAACAACAGCAACAACAGCTGCAGCTGATAGATGTAAGCGAAGGAAAATTTTTGTGCAGTCTATAACTGCCTTCCCGATGAATAAACATCTCTTTGGTTTTCATGTAATTCACATTTTATAGTTCCAATTATATATTGGTAGGAGTTAGCACCTTATCAATGGTGGATGACAGGTTGCTAGAAGATCATCGAGCCTATTCTCTCCCTTCTTCTGTATAAAATCAATCTGGTGGGAATTGATTATCTACTAAATCGATAGACAAAATTAGTTTTAAAGTGTTACCCCACAAACAAAACTTTGTTTTTTTTAAATTTTTTAAAAAATCTAACATTATTTGAATAGAATGAAAAGTAAGAAGTAAGAAGTAAGAAGTAAGAAGTAAGAAGTAAGAAGTAAGAAGTA
>CBIHOZ010000211.1:0-10953 GCA_966211525.1 uncultured Chitinophaga sp.
ATATACTGCCTATGCATTGCTGGCAAAAATGTACCTCAATGCCGGTGTATATAACGGAACGGATCGCTTCAACGATGCTATTGCTGCGTGCGACAGTGTGATCAAGTCCGGTGCATACCAACTGGAGATGGACTATAAAAAGATGTTCTTCTTTAACAACGGACCGAGTGTTAAAGAATTCATTTTTGCAGTACCATTCGCTCCGTCAACTCCGAACGGATATATGTTATACAACCGGTACTGGTTGCCACGCTCGCTGCGGAAGAAATATAGTCTCAACTACGAGCCAAGTGCACCGATGAGTACAATACCATCTTTCTATGCATACTTTAACGATGCAAAGGATATACGTTCACGTCTGTGGCTAACCGGAAAACAATATTTTTTCGATGGTAAACCGGTTACGGTAAATACAACCAAGCTTGGCTATGATGAACAATATACCGGATCAGATGGAAAAGATCCGATTGTATACCATGTTGAGCTTACACCGGATATAGTTCTTCGGGGTACACGACCATTTGATGTTGGTAACGATGAGAAGGCCTGGAACATGGGATATAGAAGTATAAAATTCTATCCCGACAGCACATCTTCTACGCGTAATCAGAATACCGATCTGCCGGTGTTCCGGTATGCAGATATACTCCTGATGAAAGCAGAAGCGATTTTACGGGGCGGTACAGCTACGATGGGACACACACCCGTGTCGCTGGTAAATGATGTACGCTCGCTTCGCACAACTTCGGCAGCGCTCGGCAGTGTTGACCTGGAGTTTATTTATGAAGAACGTACCCGTGAGTTTGTCGGTGAGAACTGGCATCGAAACGACATGATCCGCTTTGGTAAATTCGAAGATCAATGGGGATTCAAAACGGATACGGACATTCGAAAACGGCTCTATCCCATCCCTACAACAGCAAGGCAGTTAAATCCTTTGCTGGAGCAGAACGATGGTTACTGATAGATGATTTGGGTAAATTGCAGAGCCTGGTATCAGATACCGGGCTTCTGTTTTTTATAATGAGACAGTTGTGAACTATAGATGCACAGAAGAGGCCGTTGAAATACCGGCAGGCCCCTTGCTTTCTCCGAAAAGATTAAAGTAATTACTGTGCAATTCCTGACCGTTCATGAAATCATCTGACTCCAGCCTGTCGCACAGAATCAAGCGTATTTTACTTATCCGAAAACCGTGGTTCCGAAAGATCGTGAAGACGATCTGGATATTGTTTTTCATGTTCACGGTAGGCACTCCGTTGTATGTATACCTGGTAATGGAAAATCCAGGGAATCTGTTTGGTCCGTTGCCCAGCCTGCGCGCCATTGAAAATCCGGAAAATGATTTTTCATCCGAAGTGATCTCAGCCGATGGTGCTTCCCTCGGGCGTTACTTCTGGTATCATCGAAGCCAGGTAACGTACGAGCAGCTTCCGCCACTGCTGGTCAGAACACTGATCATCTCTGAAGACCATCGTTTTTATGAACATGCCGGTATGGACTTCTGGTCGTACCTGCGTGTGTTAAAAGGAATTGTTACACTTAACGCGCAGGGCGGTGGCAGTACATTAACGCAGCAGACTGCGAAGAACTTATTTCGCACGCGC
This sequence comes from uncultured Chitinophaga sp., assembly GCA_966211525.1. GTDB lineage: Bacteria > Bacteroidota > Bacteroidia > Cytophagales > Cyclobacteriaceae > Ohtaekwangia. The sequence goes on from CBIHOZ010000211.1 coordinate 1,608, forward strand.
GGCAAAGAACTGCAAGGTAAGCTCGGTGCTCTGGGCGGCCCGGCAGAACTGCTCATCAGTAAAACCAAAGAGTGGATCATTGCTTATGAGTTGGAGAAGACATTTACGAAAGAGGAGATCATTGCCCTATATCTCAATACAGTTCCATTCAACAACAATGCATACGGCATTAAAGTAGCGGCTGAAACATATTTCGGTAAACAACCGAAGGAGCTTACTATACCGGAGGCTGCTTTACTGGTAGGCATGTTGCAGGGCACCACGCGTTTCAACCCGATTGATTACCCGGACCGGGCACGCGATAAACGAAACGATGTTCTTTTCAAACTATACCAGCACGACTATATATCGCAAGCTAAATATGATTCGCTGAGCGCATTGCCATTACAGCTTAATTTCAGTGTGCAGAATCAGAATCATGGCATCGCTACCTACTTCCGAAGAATACTGGAGGGAGAAATGCAGGCGTGGTGTAAAGAGCATGGCTATAATTTATACGAATCAGGACTGAAGATATATACCACGATTGACAGTCGTATGCAGCGACTGGGAGAAGAAGCGATGGCCGAACACATGCGCAAACTGCAGCGCGACTTTGACCAGGCATGGGGTAAACGAAACCCGTGGGTAAACGAGCATGGTGTGGAAATGAAAGACTTCCTCGAACGGAAAGTAAAACGTACTGACACCTATAAAGCGTTGGTAAAACGATATGGAGAAAAATCCGATTCGGTAAAGATCGAACTGAACCGGAAGAAACACATGCGCATTTTTACATGGCGCGGTGATCGTGATACATTGTTCAGCACGATGGACTCTGTGCGGTATTACTATCGCTTTTTACAAACAGGTATGGTGTCGATGGATCCGCGTACCGGTGCTATCAAAGCGTGGGTAGGAGGTATCAACCATGTATACTTCAAGTATGATCATGTGCGGCAGGCAAAACGACAACCCGGTTCAACGTTCAAAGCATTTGTATATGGCAAAGCGATTGAAGATGGTTATTCGCCCTGCGATCGGTTTATGGATCTTTCTCCTTCTATCAAAGTAAACGGTACTGTATACCGTGTACCCAATTCCAATGGGACTTTCGGCAGCGGAACGAAATATACTTTGAGACAAGCGCTGGCCCGATCGCTCAACACCGTTACCATGCAGTTGATGGAACAGGAGAAACCTGAAAATGTAGTAGCCTTCGCCAGGCGCATGGGGATAACCAGCAATCTTGATCCCGTATATTCATTAGGACTCGGCACCAGCGATGTATCGTTGTTCGAAATGGTAGGTGCGTATAGCAGCTTTGTTAATCTGGGTGTATATATCAAACCATACTATATAACGCGTATTGAGGACCGTTATGGTAACGTGCTGGAAAACTTTTCAACGGAGAAGAAGCAGGCAACGGATGAACGCACGGCCTATAAAATGATACACATGTTGCGCGGTGGTGTGGAAGAAGACGGAGGAAGCTCGCGTGTACTAAGTCCGGCAGTGACGGAGCAAAACGAAGTAGGAGGGAAGACCGGTACGACCGACAATGCTTCTGATGGCTGGTATATAGGTATAACGCCCAATCTTGTTACCGGTGTATGGGTAGGGGGCGATGAACGAAGTATACATTTCCCGTCATGGAGCTTTGGCTCCGGCGGACGATCCGCATTGCCGATCTTCGATAAATATATGTCGCGTGTATACCGTCACTCCGAGTTGGGCTATCCCAAAGGACAATTCATGCGTCCGGCCACCGGTTTGGGGGAAGGCGCAACGTTGGATTGTCCGGAAGAGACAGAAGATGTGCAGGATGAATTTAAGATTGTAGAGTAAAATGATTTCATGCTTTTTGTTGGCGGGTTCCTCTGGCAAAAGCATGAAGTTTATACTATATATACCTCAGGTCAAACTAAGTTTATCGGGCTCAACCCAGCTGGCGCGTGCCTTGATGGAGAACAGTAAGTCGCGTGAGTAGAACTGCAACGGAAGGTCTTTGGACGTCCACTCGCTTTTGAATAATGTATCACACAAATCGACCAGCGAAAGGTCACGGTTCTTGTTGATGAACTCACGAAGGATCTTGCACCAGAAGATCGTCAGTGTTTCATGATAACCTCTCTCGGGAGTATTCTGACCACCAGCCACCACGTTGTACGTAATGATACCGCTTCGTAAATAGCAGAGCGCCTCAAACTCATCGTATGTTTTATTATACCAAAGAGCTGTAACAAGATGTGCTTCGTGCGTCCACTCCTGTACGGGAAGCGTACGGTCGCGAAAGCTGGTAACGAGATCGAGAATTTCTTTTTCTGTGTTATACAAAGGACGAGTGAGCGTTGACATGTTTGCGCTATACGGTTAGCGTGATACTTACGGTTTTAAACCGGTAAAGTTCAGCGATAACGTTGGAATATAGATCACATGATCGGGTGATCTATACTGCAGCACCGTCAAACCACGTTTTGAAGTCCTGCACCTTTTCACGACTCACAATAATCTCCTTGTCAAATTCCTGTAGCAACGTAATTTTCAGGCGGCTGTTGGAATATACCAGTACATCTTTGATTGCGTTGATGTTCACAATGAACGTACGGTTGATGCGGAAGAATGATCGCGGGTCCAGTACATCTTCCAATGATTCAAGCGTATAGTCAATGATGAATTTCTTACCGCCATTCGTTACCAGGTATACATCGCGCCCTTCTGCGTAGAGCACCACAATCTGATCGGTTGTAACAGAACGTATATGTTCGCCCACCTTTACCATGAAACGGTTTTTATATACATGATGCTGCGAAGTACTGAAGGCCTGCTGCACGCGTTGGGACTGATCGGTATGCAACGTGAATTGCTCGCGCAGTACTTGCAGTTTATGAAGACTCGCTGAGAGATCGGTAAACGTAACAGGTTTCAACAGGTAATCGATGCTGTTTACTTTGAAAGCATCCAATGCAAATTCGTTATAGGCCGTAGTAAAAATCACCGGCTTACGAACCTGTACCTGCTGAAAGATCTGAAAGCTTAGTCCATCCGTTAACTGAATGTCCATAAAGATCAGATCGATCGTATCCTGGTTTTGCTGCAGCCATGCCACCGAGCGCTGCACTGAATCGAGGTGCGCCATTACCTGGATGGAAGCATTGTATTTGTGCAGGTATCGCTCCAGCTTTTCCGCTGCCGGAATTTCATCTTCAATGATAACAACCTTCATGTTACTTATTTATAGCGATGCCTTCTTCTACTTTTAACACCGGCAGTTTTGTATAGCTTTCCTGGTATGCCTTCACTTGTATCAACGGCAGATCGCTGTACAAGGCATACGATTTTTGCAAGCGGTTAAAAGCAACTTTACTTCCTTCGTACTGGATCAGGCGGTCGTTTAATTTGTTCTGGATCACAAGGTAATCATCTTCGCGGTAGCAATGTATAACGAATGGTTCGAAGCGGGTAATGATGCTGTTACGGATAATACTTTCCAGTATAATAGGCAATGAACCGGGAATGAGTCGTGCATCGGCATCGGTTTCTTCAAGCGATGTCTCAAAGCGAAGTTGTCCAAAGTATTTTTCGTTCAGAATTCGGATCAGGTTTCTGCCCGCATCCAGTTCAGAAGCCACCGGCACTAACTCCTGGTGACGATTGGTAAGCACATAGCGATACGCACTGGCAAGTGAATCGATATAGTCTTCAGCTTTATCGACATCGCGATACATAATGCCGATCAGGTTCTCGAGACTTTCATACAGTAGATCCGGATTGATGTCTTGCTGAAATTCCGTCATCTCCATTTCCAGGATCTCACGCTGTTGTATTTCAGCCTGTATCTTGAGTGTGTTCTCTTTCTGCAGGTAGTAATGGCTCAGGTATAGAATGTTGTAGAGTATAACCGTAACGGTAAAGATGATCATGAAAATGAGCGCCTGTGTATCACCCATACTAAACCCGATGGCATAGCGGAAATACAGACTCAGAGTAGTCATCACCAGCCCGACTGATACGAGTGTCGTTGTGATCACCTGCACGGGTATATGGAACCGTCCCTGGTCATGGCGGGTATATTTACCCAGCAGTTTAATGATCAGCCTGCAACTTTCAAAAGCTATAAAGGTGAGTACAATAAATACATATACTTCTTCACTGCGAAACAGTTCGTTTACCTGGGCAACTGTGTTGTTGATCATCAGCACGAGCAAATAGATCAGTACACCATATACCACCGGGGCCACAAGGCGAAACACAGGGTGGTTAACGAAGTATTGTTTAGTATAACGCTTGTTGTTCATACGCCTATGCCTGCTTTAAATAGAGGTGTTCATTTTTTTCAGTAGTCAGGATAAGCGGTAACGATACACTGAACTTATCATCATCGCGCACTTCTATTTTGCGATCGGTAAAGAGCTGATAGCGCTTTTGGATATTTTCAAGTCCTACGCGGAACGAAGTCACGTGATCATATATACCGGTTTTGGTATTCATCACACGTAGGTATGAATTGTCTTGTGCCGTGATATAGATGAAAAGTTTCTTGTCGTTCTGGATCGGGTTGTGTTTTACAGCATTCTCCACTAGCATCTGCAGCGTTAACGGAGGAATTTTACTTTTCATTATCCCCGAAGGCAGGTTGATCTCCACGTGTAATTGTTGTTGAAAGCGAATGCGCAGTAAATAGTAATAAGATTGTACAAAGTCTACTTCCTCCTGCAAGGTAACATAGCGCTTATGTTGTGTGTTGAGTATAAACTGGTAGGTCTGTGCGAGCCTGCGAATGAACTGTTCTGCCGATGGAAGATCCTTGAAGAGGAGGGAGGAAATTGTATTGAGACTATTAAACAGGTAGTGTGGACTGATCTGACTCTTCAACGCTTCAAACTGCAGCTCCAGTTGTCTGCGATCGCGTTGTAAATTTTCAATTTGTGCCACGGCATAATGCTGGTACGAAAACAACAACGCATATACAATGTTGTAAATGAACATAACCGTTAGCAGCAGTATAACGGTCTTTAAAACGAGGTCGTCATCCTTCGCAGAGAACCCGAGCCATATACTGTCGGGACCAGCCAAGGCTATCAATGCATTGGCTAAACCGAAAACAAGTATAGCTGCAAGTACTGCGTTTGAAATATAGCCTGTCAGTAAACGTGCAGCAAAGTGGTTACTCCAGGAAATAACCCGGTCAAGCTTTCGGTTGCTGTAGAGCAGACTTGCACCGGCAATTGCCCCGGTAAATATACTGAAGAGTATACCGATGCTGTCGGTGTGTATATCGGGAAACTGCGCGGTTTCACTAAAGTGCAGATACCCGTATATCATGAACGAGGCAAAGGCGGGCAACAGCATCACCACCAGCACATGGCGCAGCAGATCACGCATACGGGTATAATAAGCGGTTGGGTTCATGGAATTGCAACGCACCTCTAAAATAAGAATTGCGCATCAGTTTTAAAATCATTTATACTTCAACGGCTCATTCAATGGCACGAAGTGCTCTGCCATAGTATGTTTCTGATTCTATAGATTTGGCGGCATCGCGGTATGCATCTTTCAAGGGTGTACCACCCGCTTTTACTTTCGGTGCAACTTTCGTTAATACATCCGTTGCATAGTGATCGGACTCTATACGCTTGGTGATTTGAAGAAGTTGTATCAGCTGACTTTCACTGAGCGAACCGGCGGACGCTGCACGGGTTAATACCTGTGATTTATAGTGATCACTTCCGATAGAACCAACCAGGTTCAGCACGCTGGTAAACTGGCTGTCACTGAGGCCTTGCTTCTGAAACAGGTTGTTCAATACATCCGAACGGTAATGATCGGATTCAATCGTAGAGATAATCGAGAATGTAGCCGTAAGAACTTCAGGCGTAAGTTTGGCACGCATTAAATGATTGATCACTTGTGTGAGGTAATGATCCGACTCTATATCTTTTATCGTTTCGACTACACGTTGGTACGAAGCTTTTGATATACCCGGTTTATCCAGCGCTTTGGTAAGTACTTCCGTTTTATAGTGATCGGACTCGATGGAGCGTGTCGTGTTGATCAGCTCCGCCAGTGTTGCATCCGTAAATGAAGGAGCTTTCAGTAATGACAAGAGTACTTCCGTTATATAGTGATCCGATTCCATGCGTGCAGCCGACTGCAGAATTACCGCTATATTTTCAGGAGTTGTAGACGACTCTTGTAAAGCCTCTTTGATCACAACAGTTTTATAGTGATCAGACTCCATGTTGTTTGTGGCAGCAAATACAGCCGTGGTGCTCTCCTTCGTTTGTAGAAACTTGCCGATGTTAGTCTTCAGAAATTCTGTTTTATAGTGATCGGAATCTACTTTGCCGGTAACAGCTTTCAGAACAGTTATATACTCACTTTGCTGAAGCGGTTTCTTCATCAGCAGATTGGCATACTGAATGCGGACCGCGTCATTTTCAAGGCGGTTAATTTCTGCCAATACAGCGCTAGTACCACCTTGTTTATAGATGCGGTTCAAACGACTTTCAGCAGATATACCCGTAGAGCGTACTACTTCCGGAAGAATTTCTCCAAGCCAGGCTTTACCATTTTCCCAGGAAGAAAGTGAACGTCCTTCATAGTATTCCCTTTTCATTTTGCCGCCACCCAGCGATTCGATTTTCACCGTACGCTTGCTGCCGAAAACTGTTTTGCTGATCTCGAGATAGCCATCCTCTGAAATAGATTTTATATCACGATCATCATCGGTAACTTCAATGTTTCCCCGCAGTTCAATGTTGAACTCCGTACCGTTGGAAGAATTGGAGTACCGGTAACGGGCCTTGTTGTTATTGACTTCAACAGATGTCTTGGTGGATACCGATTCGTTCTGTCCCAGGGCGGACTCTACGAGGATCAATATCAGGAAAGCAATGGTCATCAGGGTGCGTGCCGTGTATTTCATAACAAGTTTTGTTTTTTATGCTAATCAACGGTACAAGAATGGCGATAAGATTCACACCTAAAAAGAGTATTGTAATGAAGTGTTGAACGGATGTAGTGAACCGTATAAAACCCGACCGGCACGCGATTCTGTTAACCGAGACCATTTACGCTGAAAATTTCCGCCTGCAGCCGGTAGCCAGCAGCCATAGCTCGCAGCTCTCAGTAAAGATAGCTCATCATCAACTCATCCAGGAACACATTCTCTTTCTTGAGATGCGTATATTTTCGAAGCACACCTTCGCGCTCAAAGCCAACTTGCTCGTAGAGGCGTATAGCCTTGGCGTTGTTTACCGCAGTGCTCAGTTCAATTCGGAGCAGATTTTTGGTTTTTCCGAATTCTATAATTTCCTGCATCATTTTCAGACCAAGTCCTTTGCCGTGATGGTCCGGGTGTATGGCGACACCGCCGAGGTAAGCAATGTGACCGGCCCGGTGTGTATAGGGAATCAATTTGAACATGCCGGCATCCTTTCCTTCGTACTCGAAAATATAGAGTACGTTTCGTTCCTGCAGCTGGTTGAATTCAGGTGCGAATGAAGCAGCATCCATGAACTCATACAACAGAAACGGATTTACATCGGGATGCATATATAGCGCGTAGATAAAATCGAAATCTTCTTTCTGTACAACACGTATCATTTTCAATTGAGGGTTAAAGAGTCCAAGATACAACGGTTCTGCCGCGGAGCCAACCCGGGCGGTGGACAAGATTGTATTAGAGTAGGATAATTCGAGTCCTATAGCACGCAGATGCGCGGTTAATTTTGTACAGATAGCCTTTGCCGTAAAACCTTTCCTTCCATGACAGACGAAAGCAAGCAGGAATTTAAACCGCGTTTGGGATTGCTGGATTCAACCATGATTGTAGCCGGCTCGATGATCGGGTCCGGTATATTTATCGTAAGCTCCGAGATTACCCGGAGTGTAGGAGGTGCCGGCTACCTCGTTGCCATGTGGGTGCTTGCAGGCATCATTACAATTATAGCCGCCGTAAGTTATGGTGAGCTGTCGGCCATGTACCCGAAAGCAGGCGGTATGTATGTGTACTTGCGCGAGGCATTCGGACCGCTTACCGGTTTCTTATATGGCTGGACATTCTTCACCATTATACAAACCGGAACCATTGCAGCTGTTGGTGTAGCATTCGCCAAATTTACATCTTACCTGTTGCCCGCTGTGGGTGAAGAAAATATACTCTTGTCAGCAGGATCATTTCACCTCAAGGCATCGCAGCTTGTGTCCATTGCCGTAATCGTGTTGCTTACCTATATCAACAGCAGAGGCGTAAAGAATGGCGCATTCATTCAAACCTTTCTTACCCTTATAAAGATTGCTTCATTAACCGGATTGATCGTCTTTGGTTTTCTGTGGGGCGCTTCATCGGAAACATGGACATTGAACTGGCAAAACGCCTGGGAAGCATCATCACTCACCACTGACAATGGCAACGTAGTGACTACTGCTTTATCCGGGCTTGCATTCTTTGGTGCTATCGCGATTGCCATGAAAGGCTCGCTATTCTCCAGCGACTCATGGCATAACATTACGTTCATTGCCGGCGAAGTAAAAAATCCAAAACGAAATATAGGATTGAGTCTTGTGCTTGGCACCTTATTGGTAACAATCATCTATGTATTGACCAACATCATGTACCTCGCAGTTATTCCGCTCGATGCCATTGCGTTTGCAAAAAGTGACCGGGTTGGAGTGGTAGCGGCTGAGTATATATTTGGTCCGGCAGGTACCATCATCATTGCCGTGATGATCATGATCTCAACGTTCGGCTGCAACAACGGTCTCATCCTGGCGGGAGCGCGTGTCTACTATACCATGGCGAAAGACAATCTTTTCTTTGCTCGTGCCGGAGTTCTTAACAAGTATGAAGTACCCGGCTATAGTTTGTGGCTGCAATGCATCTGGGCATCCGCGCTTTGTCTCACGGGCAAGTATAACGATTTATTGGCGCTGGTAATTTTTGGCGTACTGATATTCTACGTACTGACCATCATCGGTATATATGTACTCCGCAGAACCCAACCCGATATTCCCCGACCGTACAAGGCATTCGGTTACCCGGTACTCCCGGCTATATATATCGTAGTTGCATCGGCACTTGCCATATTGCTGCTCATCTTCGAAACCATGTATACCCTTCCAGGACTGGCCATAATCCTGTTGGGTATCCCGGTGTACTATTTCATTCTGAAGGGAAAACGAGATGAGTCGTTGTCCGTTAGTCGTTAACCGTTATAAGTTAATCGTTAGTGGTGGCTGATGTATAGATGCTGTTTCCAATGATGGGTATATTTCCGTTTTAAACGCTGTGATCCTTCGTGCCTTCTCTGTGATTTCTATGATTCAAGCAAGCGCATGTTGATATGTTTTTTGATACATGCGC
>CBIHOZ010000212.1:0-10799 GCA_966211525.1 uncultured Chitinophaga sp.
GGAAGCAACTGCACGTCATGAACTTGCACAGGCTAAACTGACGGACGCAGAACGTGCACGTAGCGCTGGCAAAACTATACAGTCCAACCTCGCCGGGCTTCGCGCCTTGGTTGCGGAAGAAGAGCAGAACATTTTGAAACTCGATATTACACTTCAGGACTACAACCGCGAACTGTCCAATATTACGAACATACGCGATGATGCTGCCATCAATCTGCAACCTCTTGATACAACGAGCGCATTCAACGGAGTCATCGGGTCTGCGGAGATTTATCAGCATGGAAAAACGGCCAATACTGATTTGCAGATGGCACGACTCGATCACGAAAAAGCGCTCCTGGGAATAAAAGCAGCCAAACAAAGTAATCTTCCGGATATAGGGCTGGTGGCAGGATACTATTATCAAAAGGGCAATCCTATCTTACCAACATCGAGTCCATATATAGGTATAAATCTGCGGTGGAATTTACAAGATCTTTTCGCCAATCACCACGTATTACGACAGCGTGAAGCGCAACTAAAGCAAGCGGAACACCAGGTATTATACCAGCAACAGCAGCTTCATGCTGACATCGACAAAGCATACCGTAAAGTAAATCAAACCAAAGCACTGATGGACGTTGCACGCAAAGCGATGCGATACCGCTTTGAAGAACTCAAGGTACAGCAGGATAAACAAGGCGCTGGTCTTGATATAAAAAGCTCATGGCTGGAAGTAAAAGCGAATGTTGCGAAATCAGAAGCAGACTTTTATGCTGCCAGGCTATCCTATATATTGGCCATTGCCGAACTGGAACACCTGGCGGGACTTTAATTCTCCACGAAAAATCAATCATCATGATTCTCCTTTTCAAAACCAATCTGGCCTGTAGCCATGACGTTGATCGTATCGCTGCAGACCTTACGAAGCTTATGGATAAAAACAACTGGTCCGTAGATGTCAGTGACGAAGACAAAGTTCTTCGTGTGCAATCAGAAACCGATATCACCGCTTCGATCCTATACCTTTTAAACAAACACGGCTTTACCGGTGAGATCCTGAAATAAAAATCAGCATGAAAAAAATAACAGTCTGCTCCACCTTATTCCTTCTGCTTGCTATGCCGGTAATGGCGCAAGTGGATTCGCTTGGGCACGCACGCAAGCTACTATACTATTTCAACGGAGGAATAGGACTCTATATTCCCACATCAACACATGGTGCGCTTAGTGAAACCGGGTTTGCCAGCAGTTTCCAATTCCAGGTCGACTACAAGAAGCATTTCTTCTCACGCCTATATCTCGATCAGTACAACATAGCTTTTCTCACCGACTACACGGCCCGGGATGGCTCCAGTCTTTCTATCAAAGGAAAGATACCGAGTACACTGATCGGCCTGGATATAGGGTGTACTTTCCGCATCAAAAAATTCTCACCGTATGCGTATGCCGGAACGGGTATAGCCATTACCGATATACCATTTCTGGAAGAGAGTTCTTCATCCGGCAACATAAGCTTAACGTCCCGATCGCGATCTGCGCTTTCGTTTCGCACCGGTGTTGGTATCGACTATAAAATCAACAGGTTCTTCATTCTCTACTTCGAATCACAATTCCTGAGTTTCCCCATCAATACGCAGGTATATGATGGGAATCTGAATGGTGTGAGTTTACAGGTTGGGTTTAAGACTCCGTTGCAATAGCTGCGAGAAGGGAAATTCATAGTATATATAGTTTTAAAATGCGAGGGACACTTTTTGTATGTCCTTCGCATTTCCAAGTTATAATTCGCTTTAATAAGCTATACTGTCCCCGGGTACTTCCACTCTCCCCTATATGCGCGACTCAGGAGTTTATTCGCTTCGGCATCATTCTCAATCAATCCTTTTTCTCCGTTCCATTCAACACTTCTTCCGAGTTTCCAGCTGAGCATGCCGAGTAAACTCATGTTGGTTGAGCGTTGTCCTATTTCAATATCGCATACCGGTAATTTATTGGTCTTGATGGATTGAAGGAAGTCAGACCACAGGCCTGCTATATTTTGCTGATCGGGTTCATCGAGTTTGGGTGCTTCGTGAATGATTTGCTTCTTTGTATCCGATGGATAGAATGTCCATCCGTCAAGCCAGCCCATGTGAAAGGTACCTTCGGTGCCGTAGAAGTAGCATCCTATATTTGTCTTCTCTGCTTCGTTGCCTGCATAGAGGCGATGCTCCCAGGTGGCTATAAACGATTCAAATTCAAAACTAACAGTCTGGGTATCGGGCGCATCGGTGCTGTCCTGACGAATAAATCTTCCGCCCGTTGAATATACTTTCTTAGGATGCTTCTCTTCCGTCCACATCAGTATCTGGTCCATCCAATGTATACCCCAGTCTCCAAGCTGACCGTTGGCATAATCCAAATGCGTCCGGAAACCTTTCGGATGAATGGTTTTGTTGAAGGGCCTCAACGGTGCAGGTCCACACCACATATTCCAATCAAGTTCTTTCGGAGGCTCGCTATCGGGAGTCTTTGTACCGGCACCACCGGGGTAGTGTACAAAGGCACGCACCATACCGATCTTTCCGGCTTTGCCTGATTTCAAAAACTGCATACCCGATACGTTGTGAGGGGATACTCTGCGGTGCGTTCCTACCTGTACAATACGTTGCGTATCGCGTGCAGCCTTCACCATTGCCTTGCCTTCGTTGATGGTATGACATATAGGTTTCTCTACATATACATGCGCACCAATCTCCATGGCAGCAATAGCAATCAGCGGATGCCAGTGATCGGGTGTTGCTACAATAACAATCTCGGGTTTCTCTTTGCTTAACAGTTCGCGATAGTCGCGATATAGTTTCGGAGTATCACCATTTAATCGCTTTACTTCTTCGGCAGTCTTTGCCAGATGAGTTGCATCAACATCGCAGAGCGCTACAATTTTACTTTCACCGGCCTGTATAGCACACCGCAGAATGTTATTACCCCACCAGCCACTGCCGATGAGCGCGGTTTTATACTTCCTGTCTTTACTCGGGACATAGATGAGTGGTGCCGTAAGTGCTACACCGGTAGCAACAGTAGTCTTGATAAATTGTCTGCGATGCATGGGCGTCTTTTTTTGAATGAGAAAGTAAGACTTTCTCCAAAAAGATCACACCATTTCTCCATCAACGGTTAATAGCCTGCAGTCGCTCCAGCAGCGGAGGATGCGAATAATGGAAGAATACATATAGCGGATGCGGGTATAAATCGCTCAGGTTATCCACAGACAACTTCTTCAGCGCATTCGCCAACGCAGTGCCACTGTAAGTTTGTCGCGCATACGCGTCAGCTTCAAATTCATTCTTGCGACTGAGTATACTCATCAGTAAGCCTGTTATACCCGATACCGGCGAAAACAAAATTGCAAATGCGATCAGGTTTAGATGAATGGCTTGCTGCTGTCCACCCAATGCCAAAGAAAGATTTTCATTAAAGATCATCAGCGAAAGCACATAGAGCATGAACACAATTTGTATTACCGATACACTATAGCTCCACACGATGTGCTTCTTCTTAAAGTGTCCTACTTCGTGCGCCAGTACAGCCACCAGCTCATCCGTTGTGTGGTTGTTGATGAGCGTATCGTATAACACAATCTTTTTCTTTTTACCGATACCGGAGAAGAATGCGTTGGCTTTGCTGGAACGTTTCGATCCATCGATCACAAAAATATTATCCAGCGGGAAATTTACTTTGCGGGCAAATGCTTCGATAGCAGTTTTCAATTCTCCGTCCGGCAACGGAGTAAGTTTATTAAAGAGTGGCAGAATTACTGATGCATAGAACATATTCATCAGCAACATAAAGGAACAGGCTATAAGCGCAAACCAGATCCAGAAGTTCGGTCCTATCGTCTGTACCAGGTATATTAATGCAGCGAGTAGTGCACCGCCAATCAGTGCACCTAATATATACCCTTTCAGTTTATCGGCTATAAAAGTCTTAAGCGTTGTTTTATTGAAGCCATATTTCTCTTCGATAACAAAGATGCGATGCCACTGAAATGGAAGTGTAAGAATATCGGAAGCAACGGAAATCACACCGAAGAAAGTCAATGCCAGCAGTATATCATTGGACACTACATCCCGCACTAAACCGTCAATCCATCCAAAGCCTCCCAGCAAGAGCATACCGATCGATAACAGGAAGCTGAAGGCAGATGTGATGAATGAGAAGTTCGTTACCTCGCGATGATACTGCAACGACTTGATATACTTCGCCCGATCATAAAATGCAGCGATCTCGTCCGGAATATCTTCGCGTTGTGATCGCAGGTTTATATACTCCAGAATCTGCTCGAAGATATAGCTGATAGCCGTTATGCCAATAATAATATACAGGATCGTCTGCGGTTGCATAGTTAAGATAATGAAGCCGCAAAAATCAGCAAGTTTCGGAGTAAATCAAAGTATTCTGTTGCCGATGCTACCTTCGCTAATCTTTATCCTCGCCTTTACTTCCCTTATCTTTACCTTCCTTGTCTTTATTGTCTTTGTCTTTCTTTTTTGACTTGTCGGTTTTCGTATCGGCTTTCTTTTTGCCGTCTTCTTTTTTAGACTTGTCTTTTTCCTTCGCAGTTTCCTTATCGGTCTTTACATCGGCCTTTTGCTTGTCTTTAGACTCCTTCGTGGCGCGTTCTGATCCGGATGCAGACGAAGCGTTTGAGGCTTTCGCACTTCCCCTGCGCGGTGCAGGAGAACCTGCCATATTGGGTGTACTGCGTTGTACAGTGTTGGTGCCATCACGATCTTCTCCGTTGTTCTCGGATATAGTGCTGGGTGAACCTGCCGAACTTGTACCCGTTTCAAAAATAGAAGTCTCGTTGGTGTTTGCAGGACTGTTTGGATTCGTATCGTCTGCAGCCTGGTTGGATTCATTTTTCAATGCGCGATTTTCAGTGGGTTGCTTGCGTGCATTTGCACCGGTAGTAGTCGTTGTATCGACCTGCGTACCTTTGTCGCGATTGCGATTCATTTTTAGTTCCAGCAATTCTTTCTGACTCGGCTTCTCCTGACTCTGGTTGATTGTTGGTCGCCTGCTCTGCGTACGTCTGCTTGAATCGCTTACTTGTGCGTGAAGCTCTGTTATACCAATGAGTATAATGATTAATGGAATGAATATAGTTTTCATGTCTTCTTGCTTTATATAGTATAATTATAAAACGGGATGCGCTTAATAAGCGAGCACCTTGAATGTACCGGTTGCCTGTGGCAACGCTGCGTTAACAGCTTTACTTTTATTGAGCAATCCGTTTACCGCACAATAACCCGTTATACCTCTCGCTAAAAGATACCCGCCACCCAGTATCAATGAAATACCTTTACCTTTTTCAAAATGACGAACGCCTGCTATAGCCAGCGCTAATCCGCTTATTACGGATATCACACGTTCGCCCGGGGTAACATTTGTAATGGATGAAACTGATGTGAGCAATGCTCCTGCATCTTTGTTTCCGTCTGTGTTATAGCTGTTCATAACTTTATGCGTTTAAAAGCTTTACACATTAACAGGATAAAAAAATATACCACTGCAGTCTTTGGTAGGGGTGTAAACCGTCTGCGTGTAGCTGCGGTATCTGCGGGAAAAAGGAAGGTGGCCCGCAGATGTGCAGATTTACGCAGAATGAAATGCATACAATTCAATGGATGAGGAGAAGTGTTGCCGGAATTCTACAGCCCTGAAGTTGGATGATACTCTTGAAATATTTCAAAAAACGGAAGATTACGGCAAAATATAGTCAGATGTAATATTGCCAGTATATCTAAGTGGCTCCAACCCTGTTAGCTTCATCAACTTTGTATTGTAAAAAACGCCCCCATTTTATGAGAAATCCATATGTATCCATGCTCAGAACGGCATGGAAATATGCACGCCAGGAGAAGAAACGATTTATACTGATATACTCGATGTTTGTTGTCTCAAACATCATCGTAGCAATTAACCCGCTTTTTTACGGATGGTTTGTAAACGCGCTTCAGCAAAACGCTGGAGACGTTATAAACATGGGCTGGATCTATGCCGGGGGGTTCATCGGACTACGCTTACTCGAGTGGTCCTTTCACGGTCCTGCGCGCGTAATGGAGCGTAAGCTTGCCTTTGGCATCGCACGTAACTACGTGGAAGAATTATACCATAAAGTTTTACACTTGCCCGTGAAGTGGCACCAGGATCATCACAGCGGTGCAACCATCAATCGCCTGCGTAAATCACATGAAGCGCTGCGTGACTTCTTCCAGAACGGGTTCATTTACATGTACTCTTTTGGCAAGTTTTTCTTTTCGTTCAGTGCAATGCTTTACTTTTCACCTTTGTTCGGATCGATTGGTATTGTACTCGGAGCTATCACGGTGTTCATCATTATCAAATTCGACAAGCCCTTTATGGCTACACAGCGCGAGGTAAACGAACGGGAACATGAAGTCTCATCTACACTGTTCGACAGTCTTTCCAACATCATCACGGTAATTACACTTCGTCTCGAAAAACGAATTCAGAAAAGCTTCATGGAGAAACTCATGAAAGTTTTCCCTCCCTTCAAACGCAACGTTACCATCAACGAATGGAAATGGTTTATTGCACAGATGATGGTGGGACTTATCTATGCTGTTACAACCATCGGTTATCTATACCAGCACTATACTCCCGGTGAAACGCTATATATCGGTGGCCTTGTAATCCTGTTAGGGTATGTAAACCAGTTCACAAGCGTGTTTAACGATATAGCATCGCACTATACACAGATTACGAAGTATGATGTGGAGATTCAGAATGCGCGTGAGCTTGAGAAGGCGTATGACGAATTACACCACGTGCGCGAAGAGCGCCATTTACCGAAAGACTGGAAGCAAATAGAAATTCAAAATCTCAACTTTGAGCGCAGTGAAAAAATGGGAGATAAAACTCCTGCAGGATTGAAAGATCTGGATATGCGAATCAAAAGAGGAGAACGCATTGCATTGATTGGTGAGAGCGGAAGTGGCAAAAGCACACTGCTATCACTGCTGCGCGGACTATATACTCCGAAAGAGGGATCGCTGGTATATACTGACAACGGTGAGGCTAGTGATTTCGATAGCATTGCCAACGCAGTGACGTTGTTTCCGCAAGACCCGGAGATCTTTGAAAATACAATTCTGTATAATATCACACTTGGACTTCCTTTCTCTGAACAGGAGGTAATGGAAGTATGTGAAGCCGCACATTTCGCTGACGTGATAAACAAATTACCGCAGGGACTTGAGACACACATTAAAGAGAAAGGTGTAAATCTTTCCGGTGGACAGAAGCAGCGATTGGCACTGGCGCGTGGTATACTGGCAGCACGCAGCAGCAGCATTGTATTACTGGATGAACCTACCAGCAGTGTTGATCCCAGAACTGAGAAACGGATCTATACAAACCTATTCAAGTCGTTCAGGAATAAAGCTGTGATCTCTTCGTTACACAGACTTCATTTACTTACGAAGTTTGACTATATCTATATATTGAGAAACGGCTCGGTTGTAGCAGAAGGAACCTTCGAAGAACTGAAGCGTACGAGCCTTGTGTTCAAGGAACTTTGGGAACATCAGGTTTCGGAAGGTGCTGAGGAATCAACTTCCGTTGACAAGATTGCACCTCAGCAACTTCCGGTTGCCCTTTAATTTGAAAATATAGTCCTGAGAGGATTCAACGCATCAATAGCGATTCGTTGAATCTTCTTCCAGGTTTTCTTTATTATCGCCTCCCAGACTATAGGAGTTATTCTCTTCATCTTCCGAGCCGATCATTTCATTTCGATCGTCAAGTTCACTACCCGGTACATCGAGATCGCGCGCTGTAAAATCTACCGGCCACTTCCGGTGTTTCAACTGTTCGTCATCCCCCATGTCAAGGCTCAGATCCTTTGGCCCCAATGCCTCTTTATCTTCTTCTGTAAGATCAGACTCAGCATCTATAGGACGAGGAGAATCCTGCACCACTTCGGTTGGTGTAGCACGTGATAAACTGAGATTGTCCAAATCAACATGAACACGTTCAGCATCATTTACCGGGTTCATGATATCTTCGCTTGGCGGATATTCGCCCGGAAGCTTCTTATCTGCTTTCGATTTACTTGTCTTACTCGCAGCGTTTCCTTTATTACTCTTTCTCATAGCTGTTTACTTTAAAGGTTTGTCAATTGAACTTTCTTGCCTGTGCGTGCGGCTTCATATATAGCCGTCAGTATCTTCACATCGCGTAAGCCCATTTCGCCAGGCACTTTACTTTTTTTCTTTTGCAACACACAATTAGCAAAGTCATCCATTTGCAGGGCCTGCTGGTTTACCTGCGCCAGATTCAATTTACCTTGTGATGTCGCGCCTTTTAAATCTTTATATCCATACGCAGGCTCCAGCTGAAACCAGCCACGATCAGCATCGGCCCGTAGTAAATTCATTTCCTGAGCATAACTCGTTTCGCAGTTCGCTATAGCGCCTCCCGGAAATTCGAATTGCCACGTAAGCGACTGTTCTACTTCCTTGAATCGCTTCATATCTGTTTTCGGTCCCTCCTTCGCTGTAACAGCAATGGGATTTGTACCCATGGTATAGAGCACGCCTTGTACACAATATATACCTACATCCATTAACGGACCTCCGCCTGCCAGCTTCTTATCAAGGCGCCACACATTCGGTTCTATATCCATACCATCCTTCGCGGTGATCACTTTAATGGAGCCGTAGGTCTTACGGGCACCCATTTCTGCCATGCTGAGGTTGTAAGGCTCGAAATGCAATCTATACCCAATGGACAGCAAGCGATTTGCATCCTTGCAGGCCTTGATCATATCTTCACATTCTTTCACCGACACGGCCATCGGCTTCTCGCAGATTACATGTTTACCGGCCTTTGCTGCACGAATGGTATATTCAGCGTGCATGGAGTTTGGCAGCACTACATATACTATATCTATATCCGGGTTATCTTTGATCGAATCAAAGTTCTGGTAATTATATACGTTCTTCGCCGGTATATTATACTTACTCTTCCACTTCTCTGCTTTGTCGGGACTGCCGGTTACAATGCCGGCAAGCTTGCAACGTTGTGTTTCCTGCAAGGAAGGAGCAAGTTGTTCTGTGCTATATTTACCGAGTCCCACCAAAGCTATACCGAGCTTACGCGCAGGTTCCTGCGAAGCAGCAACGGCTGCATCTTCTGATGCAAATGCAAGACCATTGCTAAATGCCGGGATGGAGAAAGCGAGCGATCCGAGTGAACCGGATACTTTCTGAATAAATTTTCTTCGTGTAGATACGCCCGCAAAATTCATATAACATGGGTTAATGCACCTGAAAAGGTAAAAACCATGCCTGTGCTTTCGGGTCGCTTCGTTGACTGGTGATGTGACTCGTTTTATAACGGTACAACTACGTGTAAAATCGATGACTAAATTCTACACAGCTTCAACGATGTAGCAGGCAGCAATAAAAAAAAGAGTACTACGTGTTTTCACGTGTACTCTCATCTGATTTTTTTTGGTATCGTAGTATACCTTAGTCGACCAATTTTTCGATTGCCTGTTCAGCAGCAGCAAATTGAAAGGACTCCAGCGCACGACTCATCATCTTGTTGATCTCCGGCAGATTCAGGTTTCCAATGCTTCCCTCGTGTGTATGATCGACAGTAGTCTGTGGATGATAATTACCCTGCTCTATATCGAGTCCTATTTTTTTGTAGGCATCGCGGAATGGGACACCTGATAACACCAGGCGATTTACCTCCTCTACACTGAACAGAAATTTATACTTATCATCCGCGAGTATATTTTCTTTCACCGTGATGTTAGAGAGCATGAGGTGTGCCATGCGTAAACATTCCTTCAACCGTTGAATAGCCGGAAAGAGAATTTCCTTCAGCAACTGCATGTCGCGATGATAACCGGAAGGAAGATTTGCCAGCGACATGGCTATATCATTTGGCAACGCGGTCAACTGGTTGCAACGTGCACGAATCAATTCGAATACATCCGGATTTTTTTTATGCGGCATAATGCTCGAGCCGGTTGTGAGTTCATCCGGGAAACTGATAAAACCAAAATTCTGGTTCAGGAACAAACATGCATCCATTGAAAGTTTACCCAGTGTAGACGCTATATTTGACAATGCGGATGCAACAATCCTTTCTGTTTTACCGCGTCCCATCTGCGCATATACTACATTATAATTAAGGTCTTCAAAACCGAGGAGCTGTGTGGTCATGGTACGATTCAATGGAAATGATGAACCGTATCCTGCCGCAGAACCCAGCGGATTTTTATTCACAATCTTGTAAGCAGCCTCCAACGTAATAAGATCATCAACAAGACTCTCGGCATACGCCCCAAACCAAAGCCCGAAGGAGGATGGCATGGCCAGCTGAAGATGCGTATAGCCCGGGAGTAAATGACTTTTATAGGTATTACTTTGTTCGATCAACAGATCAAAAAAGTGTTTTACTTCCGTTGTTACTTCCTTGATCTCATGACGCAGGTATAGCTTGATATCTACCAGCACCTGGTCGTTACGTGAACGACCGCTGTGAATTTTCTTGCCGACATCACCGAGCTTGCGTGTTAACTCAAGTTCCACCTGAGAGTGTATATCTTCAACACCTTCTTCTACTTTAAAGTCGCCTTGCTGAATACGTTTATATATATTCTTCAGTTCTGCTGATAAGATTGCAAGCTCATTCTTTTCCAGCAGACCGATGGATTCGAGCATCGTGATGTGTGCCAGAGATCCCTGTACATCAAACGGAGCGAGAAACATATCCATCTCCTGGTCTCTGCC
>CBIHOZ010000213.1:0-10772 GCA_966211525.1 uncultured Chitinophaga sp.
ACTGGGCGCAGAAGAACAATGCTTATATTATAGAAGATGACTTTGATTGTGAGTTCCGGTACAAAACCAACCTGATGCCTTCGCTACAGGGGCTCGATCAAACGAATCGTGTTATCTATATCGGTACTTTCAGCAGCGCATTGATGCCTTCACTCCGGGTCGCTTATGTAGTCCTGCCGGAAAATTTTGCCGCTATATATGAGCCGTATAGGCATCTTACAAATACAGTTCCATACTTTACCCGCAGAACCCTTGCACTGTTTATGGAAAAGGGATTCTGGGAGCGACATTTAAAGAAAATGAGAATGATCTACAAAAGGAAATATGATGCCTGCATGGAAGCACTCCATCGGTTGCCTGCGAAGTGTATCGAGTACAATCAGACACCGTCCGGGTTGAATATATTACTACGCATCAATACCCGCCTCAGCGAAAAGGAAATTATACACCGCGCGCAGGCAGCAGGCATTGTAGTAACGCCAACCAGTGAATTCTATAGTGACAAGGCAAATATACCGCGTCAGCCACAAGTATTGTTCGAGTTCGGTAGCTTGCCACAGGAAGCTATCGCGCAGGTTGTGGATAAGCTTTACAAAGCATGGTTTTGAGGATTACAGTGATATACTATATTCCTCTTTGTTTAGTGATATTCTGGAAACTAAAATTACAATTGACTGTTTGTAGACGACACTAGATGGCGTAAACAGTGCTACACTTTTTACAGCGAACCGGAGTTGTACCTACGTATATGATCCTTTGAATGATAGTAGGTTTTTCGATTAACTCTTTATTCAGCGATCCGCATTTAGGGCATCGTTGACTTTCAATCAGCTGTGCAGCTTTGAATTTTTGTGTTATAGCTTTTGCCTTGCTATAGTGCTGGGTACTAACTTTAATTTCAAAGTATAAATTCTGACCATTGCCCGTGTTAGGTCCATGCTCATTTACCTGGTAGGGGATCTTTGAATACTGGAGCAATCTCGAAAGTTTATCCACATCAGAGGAAGTCAAATACCGCGTGACGGATATGAAGTTATGTAGCATTTCCGAAAATCACTATTTATAGGGTTAATTCCATCTTGATATCAGCGGTAACAAAGTAAGAATCTTCCAGTGTTACATAATTGAAACCATATTGCTTATATAGTTCCTGTGCAGCCTGCAGCTGATGATTTGAGAACAGAACAATTCGTTTGGCTTGCAATTCTCTAGCCTGCTTGATGCACACTTCGATGAGGAGCTTGCTGATTCCTTTTGAGCGATGATCGGGATGAACGCACATTTTCACAAGCTCGCATGTATCATGGTCTTCTTTAACCAGTCCTGCGGTTCCTATAATTTCATTATGAAGCCTTGCCAGGAAAATATAGCCGCCATCGGCTAGTATATACTTTTCAGGATCATTGAGCATGTCAATATCAATCTGCTCCAGGAGATTATACCGTTTCAACCACTCAAGATTCAGTGTTTTGAAAGCGTCCTGATAAACGGCATCGTATGGAATGATTTCGATCGAAGTGTTATCCATTGGATTGCTTTATATATAGATTTAAATGGCCATCATAGAATGAATCAATGAGACTAAATCCGGGAGGAGTAAGTTTGTCCGCAGCCCAATAGGTAGCCAGCCGTGTCCGTTCGGGAAGCATTGCCAATTGATTCAGAGTATATTTCGTATAGGATTTGTAGAAACCGGTATTCAACAGAACGCTGTCATCGATCTTGTTGCCGAAATCAATATTTTCGTAGAACGAATTATAGAAGTAAAAAGCTTGATATTGACTGAAGTCGATGGACGTAATGTTGGCGTGAATGAATTCCACATTGTCGAGACTATATTTCCTTGTAAGACCTTGCGTCAACTGTACCAATTCTTCGCGCTGCTCTACACCGGTGAAAAATCCCTTTGTATGTACAGCGCCAACCATGCAGAACTTTCCGGCACCTGAACCTATATCCAACACACGAATACCCGGATTCGTCACCAGAAATTCTGCTGCCGCTTTCGCTACCGAAACTGGTGTCCAATGTTTCTCCGACAAGCGTCTTATACTGGTTGGATAAATAGTGTTGAACTGTTCGTCCGTGATGTGAATGTTTAACTTTAGGAGTTCAAATACCATTTAAGTCTTCTGGTGAGATGCAAAGGTATATTGTTATCGTTACATTTTCTACACCAGCATTTCACGGATAACGAAACAATAAACTAACGACTCTCCAGCCACTGCAAAAACGCGCTTGTCTTCTCTTTGCCGATCAGGAGTTTCTCGGGTGTGGCGATTGATAGCTTGACAAATAGTTTTCTCGCGAAGTAATGCTCCACTTCTTTCACAGCGCTGAAGTTGATCAGGTACTGTCGGTTCAGGCGGAAGAACTGTTTGGGTGAAAGTGAATTTTGAACCTGGTCTAACGACTGGTCCAAAGAGAATTCCTGCGATTGGAATGTCACGATGGTAACAAGATCGTTCTTGATATAGAAGTATGCAATTTGATCCGTGGGCACGGTGGTATATTTGTTACTTTTAAATACCAGGAAATTTTTCTTGGTATCATCAAGTCCAATCTTTTTCAAAAAGACTGACATGTCGGGCTGCGCATTTTTCTGAAAAAAATTTTTGAAGGCTTCAACTTTTTCAAAAGCCTCTTCCAGTTGTTCTTTCGAGAAGGGTTTCAACAAGTAGTCAATGCCGTTAGTTTTGATAGCATCCATTGCATATTCTCCGAATGCTGTACAAAACACAATAGGACACTGCAGCTTAATCACCTTAAAGATTTCGAAGCACAAACCATCTGAAAGTTGCACGTCCATAAATATCAGGTCAGGTTGCTCGTTTGCCGAGAAATATTCAACCGCGCTTTCAACACTTTGTAAGTGTGCAGCAACCTGGGCATCCGGTCTTATTTTGGAAATCATGGCGACTAAAGATTTAGCTGCCTTCAGTTCGTCTTCAATGATGATGATCTTCATGAATGATGGGAAGTTTTACTATAAATAATTTCTCGTTGACCGCTATCTCAATTCCCTTTTCCTCCAGGTGCTGATAACGCTGATTGATATTGGCGAGTCCCAGTCCCGTTGACGCTTCCGGTGTTTTCTTCGGCTGCAGGTTATTCTCGATAACTATATATTGCTGATCAGAGTATATCCTTACTTCCAGTGGACGATCCAGCGATACTACATTATGCTTGATACAATTTTCCACCAGGAGCTGCAGTGTAAAGGGCGGAATAAAAGAATCCTTATGCGCTTCATCTATATTTACTGACAATACTATGCCCTCTTCAAACCGTGCCTTGAGCAGGAATAAATAGGAGTTTAGTATTTCAAGTTCCCGCGATAAGCGG
This sequence comes from uncultured Chitinophaga sp., assembly GCA_966211525.1. GTDB lineage: Bacteria > Bacteroidota > Bacteroidia > Cytophagales > Cyclobacteriaceae > Ohtaekwangia. Next base: position 3,346 of record CBIHOZ010000213.1, read on the forward strand.
ATCAGGTCGAGCTTCCGGCTCTCGAGTGTAAAGCGGTAAAAATCGGAAAGCTTCAGAATAAAATTAACGCTCCCTGCATCACCGCTTTCCACCATATACTTGAGTGTGTTGAGACTGTTAAAGAGAAAGTGCGGATTGACTTGTTGTTTGATCAGTTCATATTGTGCACTGAGATTGTCTGATTTGGTTCGTTCCAACTCGATGGCTACCTGTTGATTGTGATAGCTTTGATAGAGCAGGTGCAGGAACATGTAGAAGGTAAGGTTAATGAGTATGCCGCGTACTTCAATCATCAGCATTACCGGCCCAAAGCTCAGGTGTGTTAGCAAGTATTGTTGAAGAAGCGCCAGCAGAAACATAACAGCAAGGCCCACGAGCAAACTTTGAAGGAGTCGTGTGAACGGGAAATCACTTGCCGAGCTGCGTGATGTATATTTCGGCAGGGTATATATATTGTAATACCAAATGAAGACTGAGAACAAAAACGTAATGAGTGAATTGATCAGCGCTTCATACGGATTAAAGTGATGCTCTGCTATTTTAGGAACGGAAGAGAGTATGCCCAGAAAAAATGAGGACAACCAGATTATTTTGTTGGACAGTTTGAATGTTTTAGTGGGCATACGCTATATCGTTCAATGCAGGCGTTAAGATACTTCGCAAATACAAATATATACAGTTCCTGATCGTTGACGCAGACAATATCGACCTTGAATCCGGCATTTTACTTCCCGAATTACCGCAGTGAGCTAAAGTCAAACCTGCCGGCCAATATCGTGTGGCCGTTGCTTTTACGCTGGACAAAGCCAATCAACTCCCAATCTTTGAGAGAAAAATTGGCAGGCAACGTCATGGTTACCGAACGTGAAGGTTCGAATGGAAAGTGTTCCAGGTCTCGCACAATTTGAATATGAGATAAACTTCTCCCGGAATTTTCGCCAGCCTTCACGTTGCTCTGCGCTGTTTTTTGTACGAGTGCCAGAACCAGCTCAGCATTTTTGTTTTGTGATGCACCTTCATATTTTACTGTAAGCTTATTCTCCTGTAGCGTGCAATTTAGTTTGAGCGCTTCAGTTGAAGCAGAATTCAGGTTGGCGTTGATCTCGTCTACGATGGCGCGCTTGCTTGAACCTACAAATTCTTTCGATCCGTTAATTACCAACTGCGGTGTATAAAGCGAACCGGAACCCAATGTATAGGAGTATTGCCGCTGCCGATCGGTAAATGCCGCCTGACTGAACTGGTCTTTCCATCCAAGGTGATTCCAATAGTCAACATGGAAAGCCAGTATATATACCGGTTTATTCTGGTATTCCTGTTGAATCTCTTTTAATACCGTCTCTGCCGGAGGGCAACTCGAACATCCTTCGGAGGTAAACAATTCCAATACGGCAAATCCCTGTTTGTTCAATATACTTTTGGACTCAGCCGGTTTTTCATAGTTGATACTAATGGAAGCTGTCAGCATAATACATACACCGATCGCTATTGCAAATACTTCAATTGATTTCATAGTATAGATTTTAATTTACTGAAATGATCTGCTCAAAAGTATTGGTGGGATGTGTACCCTGAAATGAAGAACGGCATCATGCCGGCAAACGCGTACCTGAAGTAGGCATATTGTCTGTTCAACCTGTTGGTATAGTGTATTGAGTTATGATTCCAGCAGAGCGCCTTCGTACAAGGAGAAGATTGTCAGTACTGAAAGTCGATTTTTTTGAAGACAACAATTGCTTCCGCCTGTAGAATGTCTAATCCGGATATGATTTCGTCCACTTCACCACAATGTACATTGATGACGGCTGTCAGGCGCTATACATTTGAACCACATTTAAATATTAAAGTCATGGAAATCAATCAATCATCAACAAAAACAACAAAAGCATTCGAACACGTTGCCATCGCACAGGTTGAAAAAGTATTGTATACCGGGAAGACTCATACCATCGGTGGGAGAGATGGTGCTTCTAAAAGTTCAGACGGTAAACTTGATGTAAAACTTTCGTCACCGGGTAGTTCTGGATCGGGTACAAACCCTGAACAACTATTTGCTGCGGGATGGTCAGCTTGTTTTATAGGAGCGATTCGGTTTGCTGCAAACAAGTTTAATATCAGACTTTCCGGCAACGAGACAGTAGACGCAGAGGTTGATCTCTGTAACAATGCCGGTGGTTATTTTCTGCAGGCTCGTCTTCATGTTACACTTCCGGGACTTTCTCCTGAAGAAGCCAGTGCACTTGTAAACGAAGCACACCAGACTTGTCCGTACTCAAAGGCGACTCGTGGCAATATCAATGTTACCATTAACGTGGTAAACAATATCTGATCTAAAGTTTTAACGTCAATCGATATAGCGATGAAGAGATATAGTTTAATTTTCCTGTTTGCCATAGCCTGCAGCATTAGTCTGCAGGCACAGGTAAAAAATATAGTACTGGTTCACGGAGCATTTGCCGATGGATCAGGCTGGCATAAAGTATATACTATTTTGAAGGCGAGAGGCTATAACGTAAGTATTGTTGGTAATCCGAACACAGGCATAACCGAAGATATAGCTGCCACCAAACGGGTACTCGATCGCCAAAATGGTAAAGTTTTACTGGTAGGACATTCCTATGGAGGTGCTATAATCACCGAGATTGGTAATGCGCCAAATGTAGCAGGCCTGGTATATGTAGCTGCCTTTTCACCGGACAAAGGCGAAACATTAGGACAATTGTTGCACGCGTATCCGACCGATCCGTTGTCTGGTATACTTCCTCCGGTGGACGGATTTGCATGGTACGATAAAGCTAAATTTCATGCAGGCTTTTGTGCCGATCTGCCAAAAGATGAAGCCGCATTTTTAGCAGATGCACAGGTTCCTGTAGCGGTGTCAGCGTTTCAATATGCGTTTCAGGAAATTGCTTGGAAGAGTAAACCATCGTGGCATATCGTTGCGTTGGAGGATCACTCTCTCCCGGTAACGCTGCAACAATTTATGGGTAAGCGAAGTGGTGGTAAAGTTTTCGAGGTCAAAGGTAGTCACTTGCTTTTTATCTCCCGCGCAAAAGAAGTTGCTGATATTATCGATAACGCAGCCAAGACTGCTATACCTTAATCTTTACCGGTTCCCTACATCATATTAATCGCTATATGTATATCGCCGTAGATAAAAAGAAAGTGGTGGTAATTTTGATAATCAGTGTAATGGCTCTTTGGATTCTGACGGCCATCACACCACCGCTTACCAATCCACCCGCCACTGGTGAATTTGATGGCCCCGACTCTGTACAGAGGATACTAAAGCATGCATGCTACGATTGTCATTCCAATAATACAAAACTGGAATGGTATCACCAGGTGGCTCCGCTTTCGTGGAAGATATCATCCGATGTTCTGGAGGCGAGGCGTCACCTTAACTTTTCGCATTGGGATAGTTTATCTGCTGCGGATCAACGTGCGAAGTTATGGTATGCGGTAAATATGGTGGAGCAGGGAAGAATGCCACGGAGAGACTATACGCTGTTGCATCCGTCTGCCAAACTATCGGAACAGGAAATAGGAGTACTTAAAAACTATATCGTAACGTTAACCAATGCGAGTAAAACACAGCCGGGAAAACCAATGTCAAAGCAGGTTTCCACTCAACCGGTTGTACGAGAATCTCCGAATGGGATTCAATACTTCAGCGATTATTTGCGCTGGAAAGTTATTGTCGCAACCAATCGTTTTGATAATGGAACGATGCGAATAATCTATGGAAATGATATTGCTGTTAAAGCGATACAGGATGGAAATATAAATCCGTGGCGGAACGGTGCCGTGATTGTTAAAGTAGTCTGGGATGCAGGGGAGGAAGACGCAGATGGAAATATATACCCGGGAGCCTTTAACAATGTACAGTTTATGGTGCGGGACGAAGGGCGATTTAAAAAGACAGAAGGATGGGGTTTTGCCCGATTCAATACATCGCAGCTTGTTCCGTATGGGAAGAATGTGAGTTTTGAGGTTGATTGTATGAACTGTCACCGGCTCGCTTCGGCCAACGGATTTGTTTTCGATATACCTACCAAGAAAAAGTAATATGTTTGTATGAGTCTAAAAAGAATTAGCTATATCCTCCTGACGGTATCATTATCGTTGTACCTGCAGGCATGCGGTAATAAAAGTAATTATCAGGTTTCACCTGAAGATTTATACGACAGCAAGGATCTTCACGTCATTACAACCTGGTTCAACAACAGGCACCAGACGATCTCTATACTTTACGGTAATGATCAGGCTGCATCGGTTCCAATAAATGGTATTCATGTACATCAGGTTGGCGAACGCTATACATTGGTAACATGGCACCAACAGGGAAACCCGCTGTGGTTTGGCGGGCAGATAAGCGGCCACATCACATTGATTGAGCAGATCGACATCACAACATCCGCGAATGGCGCTATAGAACCTCGATATAACGTTTCCTATAAAGAACATGCAGATTCAATTTCGGGTACGACCCTGGAGCAGGAACGCATTGCCTATATTCTTTCCCGAAGGAAGATTGAACATTTGTGAATGTATATCACAGAGATAAACACACAGAAATAACTACGCTGTAAATGATAAAGGGACTTCATGAAGTCCCTTTTTTATGTGGTGTATATCTGCACTTATTCGAACCGCTACTACAGCTGTTGTCGTGAAGGTATATCTACGATTTATAATTGATTTGCGCCAGTAACGGGTCACGCAGATTCGCAAGTGCCTTGTGCAGTAAGTTATATACCGACTGGGAGTTTATCTCCATAATCTGTACAATCTCCGGCACATCCAGATTTTGATAAAAGCGCAGGTATATAATTTCCTTTTGTCGCTTGGGAAGTTTATTGAGTAATTCTGAAAATTTACTAGCGGTGTCGCGAAGCGTTTGTTCACGAATGAGATGATGCTCGATGGAGAACTCTACATCAAAATAATAATTGTCTTCGATGGGTTGTGCGTGCAGATGCCATCTGTTCTTATGGAGCTCGCGACAAATTTTATTACGTATACTCTTGAAGAGATACGACTTCACATATAGTGTACTGCTTAATGATTTGCGTGTTCTCCATAGTTCCATGAAAAGATCCTGCAGGCAGTCTTTCACAAACTCTGTGTCCTTGGTGAATTTGGTGCCATAGGTAAACAGGCTTCGGTAATGGACTTTCATCAGCTTCTCGAAGCTGGGCTTGAGTCCGCTTCTGAATTCATCCCAAAGTTTTGTTTCCTGTTCCGGTGATAATATGTATTCCAAAGGTCAGCGTAGCGTTTAGGATTTCTAAAATTCAGTCTTTTTCATTTAAAAACAAATATTGCAACCGTTTTCTGCAAACGTTTTTTTAATTGTCATGAAGACGCGTGTTTGTGTGAAAAAAAATTAGAAAAACGAAGAGTAGAAATCTGCAATCGTTGTCTATACATAATTATAGTTGTCGATTGCACTACATGAATCAATATAAATACTATTCTGTCGAAGATTTTGTTCAGGACCAGCGTTTCCGATTGTGGGTAAAAAATCCTACTCGGGAAGAAGATATAATCTGGCAAAACTGGCTATCGGAAAATCGGATCAAACGTGATACGGTTGAGGAAGCCAGAGCCATCGTGTTAGCTATTCATCCCGTTCAGCATGAATCTATTAGCGACTTTGAAATTCAACGCGAAGTTGAAAGTATACTGTCTCAAATCCACGATGATGAAGAGCCTGAGCAGGTTGATGCTCCGCAAGTTCCATCGAACACACGGCATTCACGGTGGTATGCTATAGCGGCTTCTGTTACAATCATGCTGGCTATAGGCTTGTACGGTATATATAGTAGTATGTATAAGAACGAAGCGACCGATACGCTCGCGGGAACAGAAGTTTCAGATGACTTTATGATCGAGCGTATTAATAAGAGTGAAGATGCGCTGTTAATCAACCTGCCGGATAAAAGTTCAGTGCTGCTGTCTCAAAACAGTACCATCCGTTATCCTAAAGAATTTTCCGGAAACTCCCGCGATGTATATATGGAAGGAACGGCATTTTTCGAAGTAACGAAAAATCCCAAGAAGCCTTTTTATGTCAATGCAGGAAATATAGTTGCCAAAGTGCTCGGTACCAGTTTCGAGATCTCCACCAATACAAAGGATGAACAGGTTAAAGTCGTTGTTAAATCAGGAACGGTATCTATATATACGGGTTTACAAAAAACCGGCGATGCTCCGGAGGGAGAACCAAATGCAATCCTTACCCGCAATGAACAGTTGATTTATACTGGAGGGGACGCGGAAGAAATACAGCACACTCGTCTTGATGCGTCATCTATAGCAGCATCTCAAGTGCCCGATACCTATTTGAAATTTAACAGCACCCCGGTATCAAAAGCATTTGCACTTCTGTCGGAAGCGTATGGTGTACGCATAAATTTTGAGCAGGCCGATATAGAAGGCTGCTCCGTTACTGCATCATTTACAGATGAATCTTTCACCACGAAAGTAGATCTTATATGTCGCTCCATTGGCGTGAAGTATGACATAGTAAATGATCAGGTGTCTATAACAGGAAACGGATGTAAAAACTAAACCACAAAAATCCCTATGTGATATGAAATGATTGATTTCTACCCTGCGAAAAAAGAAGACTGATGATGTTGGCGCATCACCAGTCTGAAGTACTAAATATTAATAAAAAACAATCCAATATATGGAAAAATTACTACATGTCCATCGTCCATTATTCTTGTTCATTATGAGAGTAGCTATCATTCCAATTTTCATTATAGTTACGTGTACAGGTGTGGTTCTGGCAACGGAATCAAAAGGGCAGGAGGCATTGAAAAAGAAAATTTCGATCGAGGTAAAGAACCAGGAAATGCAGGTTCTCCTCTCGAAGTTGGAAGAAGTAGCCGGTATCCGGTTCATCTATAGCCCGGAAGTCATTCCCGTTCACAAGAAAGTAAGTATAGAAGCAAACAACGATGCACTCGGTGAAGTGCTGCAAAAAGTATTAGCGCCACACCGCATTCTTTTTGAAGCCGTTGAAAACCAGATCGTGCTTCGCAAGCAGGAAGAAACTGTGCCGGAAGCAAATGCAGCCGATCGTATACTCACCGGAAAAATCGTTGATGAGACCAACACGCCTCTTCCCGGTGTAAGTGTACTCATCAAAGGTTCTACCATTGGAACAACGACAGATGCCGATGGAAATTACTCGCTGAATATACCTTCTGATCATGAAGGAGGTTTGCTGGTGATCACATTCATTGGTTATGCTACGCAAGAGATCACGATTGATACGCGTACGGTAATAGATATACAGATGACTCCGGATATACAATCACTACAGGAAGTGGTGGTGGTGGGAGCATCGCTTAAGGAAAAAGATCTTACCGGTGCCGTTGTATCGGTAAACGAGAAGACACTATCCGAAAGGC
>CBIHOZ010000214.1:0-10761 GCA_966211525.1 uncultured Chitinophaga sp.
CAATTGCAAGCAACAGTGTATTATTTAATATTTTAGAACCAAGAACATTTGATATTGCAATAGAAGCTCCATGAGCACCTTTTCTAGCCAAAATCATAAGTGATAGTTTTTCTGGCATTTCTCCTGCCGGTACTGATCTTTTTGTTTCTGAGGTTCTTTGGTAAAAATGAATTTGCCGTAGAGCCTCTCTTTGTTAGAGAAGCGCCCGAAGTGCCATCCGGATGTGCAGCCGTATCGATACCGTATCACGTTCCCGACAGCATCACCCAATCACTCACAAGTGAAAATGATAGCCTCACGTTACTTGTATTTGGCAAACCCGACAAGGAGGCTTTCACACAACTGGCGCGTGTGGATGAAGAATTTTCCGAAGCAGCCATTCATAAGAAATTCATCGAACAAACTCATCCGGAATATACTTCGCTGAAGCAATGTATATTCTTTCTGAAGGAACCTTTTGACCTCGTTCTGGTTGATAGAAGAGGAACGATTCGGGGCCAATACGTAAACAACGATCGCGAAGATGTAGACCGGCTGCTGACCGAGATCGCGATCATCCTTAAAAAATACTAACTGAAATATGGAAGAAATATTAGATGCCGGGCAAGGCAATACGCAACCACAACGCGAGCCGTATAAGAAGTTGATCATAGCGGTCTCAATCCTGATTCCGGTAGTTGTGGCTGTTCTGTTCGGAGTAAAGATTCCCGGATACGACCTGTCTTTCCTTCCGCCTATATATGCAACCATTAACGGTATAACCGCTGTGTTGCTGGTAGCTGCGGTAATTGCTGTAAAGAACCGGAAGCTTAAACTGCATGAGACACTGATGAAAATATGCATGCTGTGTTCAGCAGCATTTCTCGTCATGTACGTGCTGTATCACATGACGAGCGATTCAACACCGTATGGTGGCGAAGGAGCGATACGCTATGTATACTTCTTCATCCTCATCACACATATACTGTTGTCTGTTGCCATTATACCACTGGTGTTGTTTACCTTTTCAAGAGCGTGGTTTGGCAATTTTGAACGCCACAAGGCATTGGCTAAATTTGCATTTCCATTGTGGCTGTACGTAGCCGTAACGGGCGTGATTGTATACCTGATGATCAGTCCGTACTATCAATAAAGGTCGAAGCAAAGAATAACGGGAATGGATTTTTAAAAGGATACACAGTATGGTAACACGCGTTATAACAACGGCAATACTCGTACTCTTCGTGAGTCTGAATGATGTACTGGCGCAGTGCGCCATGTGTCGCTCGACCCTGGAGAATAATTATTCGAACGGAAATCCGGGTATAGCAGCAGGCATTAATACAGGCATTCTGTACCTGCTGGTGTTGCCTTACCTGGCGGTTATGCTGCTGGGATATTTTTGGTATAAATCAAGTAAAAATGCCCGCAAAGAGTTATCTGGAGGCGCTGCTGCAAGGTAGGTGTCCGCGGTGCCGTAAAGGCTACGTGTTTAAATATCCGGCAACGAACCTCTCCAGGTTTACTGTTATTAACGAGCGCTGTACACATTGTGATGTTCGCCTTGAACCCGAGCCCGGTTTTTATCAGGGTGCTATGTATGTGAGCTATGGCTTTACCGTAGCAATGCTGGTGGCGATGAGCATTATATACTATCTTTTCTTCCCGGAAAGTTCTGAATGGTTCTATATCGGCACGTTCATTGCGCTGATGGTGATTCTTATACCCGTGAATTATCGTTCTTCCCGGATACTATATCTATACCTCTTCGGAGGACTCAAGTACCAGGGCGAAAAGTAGCCGGCAGATTTCCGGCTGCTGCTAACGATTAACGGATAAGGTTCATTAACTTTAAACGGATCTCTGGCGTATTACAATCTTGAAACGGAAAGCAAGACTCATTGTAGCAGGTATACTTTTTCTGGCAGCAGGACTTATTGCTGCGTACTATGCCTATCAACGTCCATCCCCTCCGTTGTATGCCGCCAAACTGTCGGAAGCCGTTACGCACGAAGTGGAGGCACTCGAACAACAAGCCGCCACGATCCTCGAAGCAGGCCCCAATACCGCCATTGACTATACACGTGATCAACATCAGTTTTCTTTTTTTCTCTATGATAAGGGTGAATTGCTTTACTGGACCGATAACAAATTTGTACCGACTTTCGCTTCCGTATCCGATCCATTTATACTCAAGCTGCTCAAGGCCGGCAACAGCGATTACCTGGCACGCAAGTGGGCGATCAGCGGACATAAATTTCTGGTAGGTATAATTCCGCTATACAAGCGATACCCGATCACCAACGATTACCTCAGCACCGAGTGGAACACGCGCATCTTTCCGGCCCGCAGTATATTTATACTTGAAGCCAGCGCAACGGTAGGTATACCGGTTTGTATCAAAGAGAACTGCCCGTTTAAAGTAAGTATACTCAACGAGCGATTGTTGTTCCCCGAGCGCGCAACTGCTGCTGTACTGTTAATCGCCATTGGACTTATCCTGATAACAATATGGGTATATAAACAGATACGTGCTATAAAATATCCGGAAGTTGGTTTTGTACTGCTGTATCTTTTCCTGCTCGGCCTGCGCACCGCGATGATCGAATTGAATTTTCCGGCAGGCTTTATATCGTCCGATCTTTTCAATCCGCAGATATTCGCATCCTCTTCACTAAACGCTTCGCTGGCCGATCTCGTGCTGAATGAAATAGCGGTGCTCTTGCTCTGCTTCTATATATTCAGGCACTACATGCGCTTCAGGGGATTATTGTGGCTGATGCACCATCGTCTATGGTCGTGGCCGGCATCTATTGTGCTTGCCGTATGTATATTCTTTGCTGCGTTGTTCCCGTTTGTTGTTATTCAGACATTAGCCAACAACTCCATTATTGTTTTGGATATAGCGGAGTCACTGGAGGTTAATGTGCTGCGCATGGTGGCGCTGGCTGCCATTGTTATCGCGGGTATATGTTCCTTTCTCTTTTCGCACGCATTTATACGATTGCTTGTTCTGAATAACAACTATGTAAAGATTGTCGTTTCATTCGCAGTCGCCACCGGTATTTATATACTCATCAATGAATTTACCGGTCAACAGTATCTGTCATCCCTGGTAATGATCCTGCTCTACAGTGCGGTGGTATATATTCTGAAACTGTATAAAAGTCTGCAGCGATTAAGCTTTGCTACCTTTGCATACTTGTTTGTAACGTTGTTCTTCATGGCCGCGAACGGAGCCTATACCGTTCAGTACTTTACACATAAAAAGAAAATTGAAAGCCAGTTCCGCTTCGCCAGCAACTTCCTCATTGACCGCGATGATTTTGGTGAATACCTGCTTTCTGAAACAGCATCGAATGTAGCACGCGATGTATTCATTCAGAAACGGATCAGTAGTTTATTCCTGAGCTTTGATGCCATTCGGCAGAAGATCCGACAGGTGTTTCTCCCGGCTTACTTTAATAAGTATGATGTCGATATATTTCTTTTCAATGCAGCCGGCCAGCCACTCGATGATCTGACGTCTACCAGTTTCTCGGAGCTCGTGGCGCGTTACGATCAGGAAGCCTATAGAACTCAATATGAAAATGTATACTTCATTAACAGTCCGGAGGAAGAAGTAACGCAACAATACCTGGTACGAATTCCGATACGCAAATCGGGCGCTACTACGGCTCATGTAGTATTGCAGCTTTCGCTGAAAAAGATCATCCCCGAAAATGTATACCCGGAATTGCTGGTCGACAATCGCTTCAAACAATTCTTCCGTGAGCAAAATATAAGTTATGCTGTATTCGCCAATGAAAAAGTATTGTATGGCTCGGGAGATTTCAACTACGATCAGTTGTTTGATACTTCATTGTTTGGTGATCCGGCAATACATACAATCGGTAAAACCTATAACGGGTATGATCATATAGCCGTAGAAGATGAGAACGGCCGCGTAGCGGTAGTATCATCACCGAGTACTTCCGTTACCTACAGGTTGTCCAATTTCTCGTTCTTCATTGTAACCGGTCTCACCATTATACTCGTACTCATTGTTGTACAGGGACTGGTAAACTATATAGGGGGCGATAAACTATATTTCACGGCACGCATTCAGTTGCTACTCAACCTCTCGTTTTTTCTGCCGCTCATCATCGTGAGTTTTGTAACGCTTCAACTCATCAGTCGTTCGTCACAGAATCAGTTGAATGACGAATACCTGCGCAAAGCACGAACGATCGGAGAACAGATCTCCGGCCGGTTAAGCGATGTGAGCCGGGCTGGCGCTGACTATGTAAACAGTTTCTTCGAAGGACAAGTGAACAGCATGGCCAAACTCGATAACCTGGATATAAATATATATAGTCCGAGAGGTGTGTTGCTTGCCACAAGCCAGCCGATGATCGAGGCAAATGAAATATTGTCAGACTATATTAACTCACACGCCCTGCAAAAAATAAGGGCCGGTCAGCATTTGTTTATTGATACAGAGCAAGTGGGCAAGTTGCAGTACTTTGTGGCATATACCGTGTTGAAATCTCCGGTAAGCGGTGACGTTATTGGTGTACTCGCCATTCCGTTTTTCCGTTCAGGTGCATCGCTGGAACGTGTACAGATCAACATCTTTACCAACATCCTCAATATATTTGCGCTCATCTTTATAGCCCTTGTTGTACTCGCATACTTTGTTTCCAAATGGCTTACGTTTCCGCTGGAGTTCATCACACAATCGCTCAAACGAACTTCACTTACCAAAACCAATCAGCCGCTGGTATGGAAAGCCGATGATGAAATAGGATTGATGGTGAAAGAGTATAACCAGATGCTATATAACCTTGGAGAAAGTAAAGCTGAGCTGGAGCAAACACAACGTGAACGAACGTGGCGTGAAATGGCGCAGCAGGTCGCCCACGAAATCAAGAACCCGCTTACACCGATGAAGCTGACGTTGCAACAGCTGGAGCGAAATATCCAATCCGGTAACAACATTACGGAGAAGGCAACGAAAGCAGTATCTACATTACTGACGCAGGTCGATACACTCAACGATATAGCATCGTCCTTCAGTGCCTTTGCTAAAATGCCGGAGCCCGTTATCCAGTCTGTTGAGTTGGTAAGTTTACTGAGACGTACCGTTGATCTGCACAGTCACTCCGGAGAAATTGTATTTCGGAATGGAGTAAAGGAACTCTATGTTTCCGGAGATGAGCAGTTGCTGGGCCGTACGTTTTCCAATATTATACTCAATGCCTTTCAGGCAGCACGTCCGGGGGAAGCATCGGCCGTGCATGTTACATTGCAACGAAAAGATAACATGGCATCTATAGCCTTCCAGGATAATGGTAAAGGTATAGAACCCGAAGTGGCTGAGCGAATCTTTGTGCCGCACTTTACAACCAAAAAATCCGGATCGGGTTTAGGACTCGCCATTGCGCGCCAGGCAATTGAGCAGATGAAAGGACGTATCTGGTTTGAGACCGAGATAGGCAAGGGCACTACATTCTATATCGAAATGCCTTTAAAAGGTTAACCATCTATTTTACTATACAAATGCTATAGCAGGGAATTTGGCACCGCTGCGTAATTAGTGCGGTAAGTTTTGTAACTTTTTAACGCCAGTCCGGTAACCTTCTATGCAACCTCAGAAGCCGGGGCTTGTCTTTTATTTGTTAACCCCAACTCCAATGATTAAAAATTATCTGCTCATTGCAATCCGTAATATTTTTCGGAACAAGCTTTTCTCCACAGTAAATATACTGGGACTTGCTTTTGGTATCGGTAGCGCGCTGCTCATATTCTTATGGGTTAATGATGAACTGGGTGTTGATAAATTCCATACGAACGGTGACCGCCTCTATCGCGTGATGGAAAACCAAAAATATAGCGATGGCAAGATATATACCTTCATGTCTACACCGGGGCCCATGGCACCTTTTATTAAAGATAAATATCCGGAGATAGAGAAGGCAACACGATGGACCTGGCAGATGAATTACCTGTTTCAATATGAAGACAAATCATTCTTTGAGCAGGGATTTTATGTTGACCAGGATTTTATAGAGATGTTCTCCTTCCCGTTTGTAGCGGGCGATGTAAATACAGCACTGAAGGAAAAGAACTCGATCGTGATCAGCCAGAAGCTCGCTAAAAAATACTTTGGTGAAGAAGATCCGCTGGGGAAAATATTAACGCTGAATACAAAGACAGCCTATACCGTTACCGGTGTGGTAAAAGATATACCGAAGAACTCATCGATACAGTTTGAATACCTGTTGCCCTTCCAGGTATTTATGGATGAAAACAAAAGCTGGCTTGACGAATGGGACAATAACAACGTGCGCACATTTTTACTGCTGGCAGAAGGTACCAACGAAGAAGACTTCGCGAAGAAGTTTAAGTATGAGATCAAAGAACATGTAAAGGAAACAAATGTAGAGCTGTTCGTGCAGCCGTTCAATGAATCGTATTTATATAATCAATATGAAAATGGTGTGCTGGACGGTGGACGCATTGAGTATGTAAAGATATTTTTTATTGTGGCGATCTTCGTGCTCATCATTGCTTGCATCAACTTCATGAACCTCTCTACAGCACAAGCTACCAAACGTGCCAAAGAAGTTGGTTTGCGTAAAGTGATTGGTGCCGTGCCGCATCAGCTCTTCCGCCAGTTCATGGGCGAATCGTTTCTAACGGTATGCCTGTCCGCAGTCATTGCGTTTCTGCTGGCGCTGATTCTTATACCGATGTTCAACGAGATTACCGGTAAAGCGCTTAGCCTGAATATGCTTGATCTGAAAACGTTACTTATCTTCTGCGGTATCATTATAGCAACAGCGTTTGTAGCCGGAAGTTATCCTGCACTGTTCATCTCTGAATTTAAACCCGCGCAGGTTTTAAAAGGACAACTCAAGAGCGGAAGCAGGGCAGCTGTGTTTCGTAAAGCATTAGTAGTAGTACAGTTTTCGTTGTCCATTATACTCATCATTAGCACAGCGGTTGTATTCAGACAAATGGATTTTATGCAGAACCGCGATATAGGCTTCGAGCGTGAGAATCTGTTTTCCATATGGGCGGAAGGAGAGATACCACAGAAGTATGAGACATTCAGAAGTCGGCTGGCAGCGATGCCGGGTATAGAAGCTGTTACGGCATCCAGTCAATTACCCATTGATGTAGGAAACTCAACATACGGTTTGCAGTGGGAAGGTAAAGATGAGAACGAACGCATTCTCTTCTCCAACATGGATGTGGATTATGATTTCATCCAGACAATGAAGATGACGATGATAGAAGGTCGCCCGTTCGATCGTAACCTGATTACAGATACCAGCAATTATATAGTAAACGAAAAGGCTGCCGCTAAATTTGGTTTCAAGAACGGAACAGCCGGGCAGGACCTTACCATGTGGGAGAAGAAAGGTAAAATTATAGGTGTAGTGAAAGATTTTAATTTCGGTTCGCTGCACAGTCCCATAGAGCCATTGGTGATGCGGGTAAATGGCGGCTGGCGAAACTGTTTACTGGTGCGCGCGAAAACCGGTCAGACAGAAGCCGCGATCAGCTCAGTAGAAAAGCTCTGGAAGGAATATGCCCCGGCTTATCCGTTCAAATATACTTTTCTCAACCAGGATTGGGAAGAGTTCTATAAAGCCGAAGGGCAACGCGGTAAAGTATTCAACACGCTGGCGATACTTTCCATCTTTATATCGTGTTTAGGTTTATTTGGCTTGTCAGCGTTCTCAGCTGAACGCAGAACCAAAGAGTTGGGTATACGCAAGGCATTGGGTGCAACCGTGCCAGGCCTTGTTCAACTGGTTAGTAAAGAATTTGCGTTACTGGTAATGATTGCTTCGTGTATAGGCTGTCCGTTGGGCTGGTATATTATGAGCCAGTGGCTGGAAGGTTATGCCTATCATGTGGAGGTGGGATATATAACCCTGGTGATTGCTGCATTGATATGCCTCGCTATATCCATGCTCACCATTTCCTATCACTCGCTGAAAGTAGCAGCGAATAACCCGGTAAAGAGTCTACGGTATGAGTAGAAGGAGAGAGGCACTATACGCTTAGGCGTATAGTGCTTCTTTTTGTTGTGCTACCTTATCGCTCTCGATATATTCATCGTAGCTCATCAGTTTATCGATAAAGCCATTCGGTGTAATTTCCAGAATACGGTTTGCAACAGTCTGTGTAAACTCGTGGTCATGCGATGTAAACAGAATGGTACCTGGGAAATCTTTCAACGCGTTGTTGAATGCTGTGATCGATTCAAGATCCAGGTGGTTGGTAGGTTCATCGAGTATAAGCACATTGGCACCGGCAAGCATCATACGCGAGATCATACAACGCATTTTTTCACCTCCGGAAAGTACATTACACTTCTTGAATACTTCTTCACCCGAGAATAACATTTTACCAAGGAAGCCGCGGATATATACTTCATCCTTGTTTTCCTCTTCAGCAAACTGACGCAGCCAGTCAATAAGGTTATCGTTCGACTGAAAATATTTTTCGTTGTTGTTCGGTAAGTACGCAGTAGTTATAGTCTGACCAAATTTGAATTCACCGGTATCAGGTTTTAACTCTCCGGCCAATATCTGGAACAGTGACGTGATCGCGAGACTCTCTTTACTCAGTACGGCAATCTTGTCGCCTTTATTTACATAGAGGTCGAGGTTCTTGAACAGCGGAACACCATTGAGTGAGTAACTCAGGTTTTCAATCTGCAGAATCTGGTCGCCAGCAGTTCGCTTCTGCTGGTATATAATAGCCGGGTATCTTCTTGTTGACGGCTGGATATCGTCTACGTTAATCTTCTCGAGTAATTTTCTGCGGCTTGTAGCTTGTCTTGATTTGGAAGCATTCGCACTGAAACGCGCGATGAACTCCTGCAATTCTTTCTTCTTGTCTTCCGCCTTCTTGTTAGCAGATGAGCGTTGTTGCAAAGCCAGCTGACTGGACTGATACCAGAATGAATAATTACCGGTATATAATTTGATTGCACTGAAATCTATATCAACGATGTGCGTACATACCGTATCGAGGAAGTGACGGTCGTGAGATACAACGATCACTATATTTTTAAATTCCAGCAGGAAGTCTTCAAGCCAGGTGATGGTATGGATGTCAAGGTCGTTGGTAGGTTCATCGAGGATGAGTATATCCGGGTTACCGAACAACGCCTGGGCTAACAGCACGCGTACTTTCTGGTTACCGCTCAACTCTTTCAACAGTTTGTAATGATCTTCTTCCGTAATACCGAGACCACTCAAAAGAGCAGCGGCATCCGACTGTGCATTCCATCCGTCCATCTCGGCAAACTCAGCTTCCAGTTCAGAGGCACGTACACCATCTTCTTCTGAAAAATCAGGCTTCGCATAAATAGCATCTTTATCCTGCATAATGCTCCAAAGTTTGGAGTGTCCCATCATCACCGTGTCCAACACCGGAGTCTCATCGTAAGCATGGTGATTCTGGCGAAGCACAGCCATACGTTTACCGGGTTCGATACTAATGTTTCCGCGGGTAGGATCAATATCACCGGCGAGTATCTTGAGGAATGTAGATTTACCGGCACCATTCGCACCGATCACACCGTAACAGTTACCCGGAGTGAATTTGATATTCACTTCGTCAAAAAGTACGCGTTTGCCAAACTGAAGAGAGACGTTATTTGCTGCAATCATGTTGTTCTGAAAGAATCAAGCCGCAAAGATAACGAAAAGACTGACGCGGACTTACGCGGATGACGCGAGTGGTCATTAATTTTGAGATAGGGGAAAGCGACTTCCTGAATCAAGGGTTGTTATTAAATTTCCACATCGTTTATATGCTGCATTTCATCCGATTACGAGCTGTTGCCCATTGCCGAAAGCTTAACCGGAATTAATGTTTATAGCCGCTATCTTTTTTTCTTGAGATACCTTTCAGCAGGGCATCGATATCATCATCGTTGCGCAGGTAATTCATTTGAGACACAATCCAGGTGGCGCGTCTGCTCATATATGCTGACGGTGGATTGACCATATATTTCTTCGGACTTGGTAAACACGCAGCAATCAGCGCAGCTTCGCGTTGGGTAAGTTTACGTGCCGGTTTCTTGAAGTAATAATGTGCTGCAGCCTCAATGCCGAATACACCGCGGCCCATCTCTGAAACATTCAGATATACTTCGAGGATGCGCTTCTTGCCCCAGATCTTTTCAATCATGAAAGTAAAGTAGGCTTCAAAACCTTTGCGTGTCCAGCTGCGACCCTGCCACAGAAAAACATTCTTGGCAACCTGCTGACTAATGGTAGAACCTCCGCGGAGTGCAGAAGCTTTTTTACGATCGTTGAACTCAATGGCTTTTTCTATACTCTTCCAATCAAACCCATTGTGTACCGGGAATAACTGATCTTCCGAAGACATTACCGCGAGCGGGGCGTTGGGTGCCATTTCTTTCCACGATATATAGTCACGTTTCAAACCATAGCCGCTTACCCAGCTTACCAGTTGTGTAATGGTAATTGGCGGATCAACCCACTTTAACAAAACAATGTAAAAGAGCTGCGCGAAAAAAAGTATAACAAACGCTTTCTTCAGGAAAGTCCCGGCCTTTTTATAATCCATGATAACTTAAAAAATGCTGTGCGAAGTAAAGCAGGAAATATATACCGAAGCACAGAGTGCTTATAAAAAATTAATGACCAGTAAATTTACCCGGAGTTCTAAAAAATGGGAGAGAGAACTCCGGGCAAACGTAAATATACTATGGATTGAGTTCTTTCAGAGCAGTCTCCAGGTCGGCCT
>CBIHOZ010000215.1:0-10752 GCA_966211525.1 uncultured Chitinophaga sp.
GAAAAGTTCTTTTTATAATCTACCTCCACGCCATATATAGGATTTACATTGGAGCATCCCCAATACAGATATAGTTTTTTGTCGTCATCAAGGTAGAAGCCCGGATCCCAAACGGGGCGTTCGAGTTGCTCACGCGCTACACTCCACTTACCACTGAGCGGATCAGATGATTTATACAATGTACTCTTCTCATTAGATGACGCCAGGAAATATAGGGTATCCTCAATTGCTATTGCAGTAGGAGCATATTCTTCTACCGGTATCTCATTGGTTTCAATGAATGTCCAATTCACCAGGTCGCTTGAATGCCAATACCCGCCCGACTTGGATGCAAACAGGAAATAGCGATCCTTAAACCATACAATGCTGGGGTCAGCCGCCTCTCTTCGTGAAGGTTGGTCGAGGCAGAATCGGTAACTTATATCAATGGGATTACAAAATGTTACTGGAATGGTTTCTATTACTTCGGGCTCGTTCTTTTTACACGCTGCAAGGCAATATACCAGGGACAGGAATATAATTGCTTGTTTTACTGCTTTCATCGGGTTGGGTTAGAATTACGCGTAAATCTAACGCCTACAAGTAAATCCTGCGCATAGGCAATAACATTTTTATCTATTGAGACTATTCATATACCTGTATAATACGAATCAATCCCCTGGGCATTGTCTAGCGAGCGGCTTCTTCGCCAATCATGTCGAACTTACTGGTCAGCCGTAAACAAAACATAGCGCCCGTCTGCAGCAGCGCGCTTCCAGAACTCACGCGACTGGTCGAACCATTCCCAGGTATATTCCAGATCTTCATCAGATGTTTCATATATCGACTTGTCAATTTGAAAATACTTCGGCCTGAACATTTCAGCTGTAACGCTGGCAAGAGCATTGTAAATATCGCTGACCTGTTGTGGCGATTTGAGCGTCATAATATAGTCGTCCTGTGAGTATAGAATTTCACCACCCAGTATAAAGTGGTTCAGAGGGTACGTTCCGTTTGTCCATTCCAACTTGCCGTCCGTGAGTGTCCTATGGATGGCATCCCAGGCTTTGTCCAATTCGCATACCCATTCAGGATTTTCATCAAAGTATATTTTCTCGATATCGCCTTGTAGATAATCAAGTCTTTCTTCGTCATCTGAAAATGACTTCAGTCGATCAACCGTTTTCTTGTCTAATGAAAATAATACACCAAGACAGCTCATAAGCGACCTATATTTAGAATTGATTTACATCTCAAGCTTCAACGACTCACCTTCAATAAATTTTCCTTTCGAAGATGTGATCTTGATTTTCTGATCACTGGTATAGCCGAGTGTTTCTCCGCTTAGAAGTGTAACATCGCTTGCAATAACATACGCACAAATATTCAGGATAAAGTTATACAGCTCTTCGAGTTTCAATTTTGAATCCACAATTTCAATTTCCTGCTTTCCGAATCCTGAGAGTCCATAGGTATATATACTATTGCCGGATTGCGAACCCCGGAGCCCGACATAAAGCCAAAGCGGAACAGGAACACCATCATCTTTTAAATCGGGTACAAAATCAAGATACTGTTCCTTCGGAATCAACAACGTCTGACTTCCCTGATAAACTCCAATCGCATTAGACGTTGATAATATAGCGCAAAGCACTTTACTGAAAATCCGGTAACGTTCCACAGCACTCTTGCTTCCCGACATCATGGAAACAATAGCGTGTCCGTTGTGATCCTTTAAATCTTGTGTGGCAGTTTGCCAGTTATAGGCATATTGCGCTGTCCCCTCAATATCACCCCACGGTATCTGAGCCGGCATGTAGGCAATAGCAACCATCTCACCGCTGACTCTGAACACCGCTGTATTATCATCGCCTTGCAGGTCTGTTATAGTTAGTCCCCAGAAACTTTTTAGGTTTTCAAGTACACTGTTTAAGCTATACTGTTCGCCAGTGTTAAACATCGGCATCGCGAGTAGTGTCTTACTTTCCGGCTGCGCAGAAGAAGGAGTTTCTTTCTTTTTAAAAATATCGAACAAGCCCATAGTAATAGTTTTGTATTGTCCTTAAAAATATCAATTATACAACGTTAAGTATACAATGACCTAAAAGATTTTCAGTGGACAGGAAAATACAATGCTTGACTATCAGGGGTAATAATCCGGAAAGAATTTATGAATGATTTTGTTATTTGAGAATAACCAACGGTATCATCAACGTTATTGGAATGTTGGGTTTTAATTTGGTACAGTATGGAATGTCTATAGACCCATAAGTAATGTGAAGTGTGATGAGTGGTATCTTCCGTGGTTGTATAAGCTTTGAACACTGTTGTAGTATCCACTGAAAAAGCTTTCAGCCTCTGACCTGACTCCATACTAATACTTCGAACATTATCCAGCAAAGTTTTATTGGTCATTGTATCCGTGTAGTAACAAGCCATACTTAGAAACATTGTATATCTATCAATATGGAATGCCCTAAAAATAGATACCGCTGGTCCAACCCTGTACACCGGTGGGTTTGTGTGGAAAATAAATTTTTGCTCCCGAAGAATCTTCGGTAATCCAGCCATCTTCGAGTGTTAAAAGAGAGTCTATTTTATACTCCCACTTTCTCTGTCGATCGATGCGAACACCGTGATCCGTCTCCCGATCATATTGACCTTGCATGATATCCAAATCAACTCTGATTACTCCCAACTTTGAAAAATATGAAGACACCTTTTCATCTGGATTCTCTGCTATATACTTGTCCAACATGCGAGCATGAAATTCCGAAATATCGAAATGATATTGCTCATGATTAAGTAAGTAATTTTGACCTGGATCGTCAGACTTGACCCATGAGCCTATATCACTCATTCCTGCATATGCATGGTATCGCTGTAATGTCGAATCATACTCCAGGTAAATATTGCTATGGATCTGTGCATCATAGCGAGTAAATGGAGGATATATTCCCCGGAAGTCACTCCAGGAAATCTTGCCCCATCTTTTAATGGTTACCGGTGCCAAAAATTTACTCTGTACGAGTGGTATGAGCACGAGAATAACAATTGATACACCTGAAATTGCTATTTGTGCTCTTAGAGAATTTGCCATTTGAGTAACTTAAAACAACGCTTGAGCACAGCTACGCCTGCTTCTACAAACATCACGGATACAACAAACAGTATCAAGAACATGATAAAGCTACCCAGACCGTTGACTTGGAGAGACCAGTCAATTCCAGCGATATAGCGTTCCAATTTATATAGTGCTACCAAAAGCAGAATGAAAATATAGTCGTGCAGATTTCTGCCGATAAAATTATTGGAGCGTTTATGCTGAAATCTGTAAAAAACATGGTTAAGCGGAAGAATTAAAAAAAACAAAGTCTGCTTTAATGACGCCTGATAATACTGCAAATCATTTCCAGTGGCGACATAATCCAAAAGGCGAAACAAGGCGAGTAATAAAAGAGACAACGAAAATGACGTAGCAAATTCCCTGTAACTCAGCGCTCTTACAAATGGTTTCTTGTTTAAGGTAACATCAATGAGATCGATCTCTTCCTTTTCCACAATCATCAGGCAGGTTAAAGTCTCAAATTTAATATTTTTAGGAATCACGAAAACAAGCAAAGGTGATCGCGTTATTACACACAAATAGCTTCTTCGATTATTTAATAATACACTGAATGCCTCTCATTCCCACCAAACCTGCAACCGATAACTAAATTTAAAGGCAGGCATCTAGCGACCAGCAGCTATTTCCGCCAGCGAACGCTTTCGTCCGTAAACGGCCAGCGAAGTATAGCTACACCGTTGATCGACAACGTTTTACCCTCGGCATCAACCTTGCCATGGAAATGCAAAACCCAAGCCTATGTTCCTGAAAACCTTTGTACGTACGTTTAAGAAAAACCGTTTCTTCTCCCTGCTCAACGTATTTGGACTCGCGCTCGGCATGAGTGTATTCCTGCTCATTGCACTCTATATAAAATTTGAAAGCAGCTACGAAAACTTCAATCCCTCCGGTGATTCCATCTATCGCATCGCACTGGAAGTATATAGAAATGAGGAACGCTTGCAGGCGAGTGCTGAAAACTACCCGGCTCTTACGCATGCACTGCGTGAATTGCCCGAGGTTGTTGATGTTACGCGATCTTATAACCTCGGCTATAAAAACAATGTGATCATTACCAATGAACATGGCAAGCATGGTCCCGTTGCTTTCAAACAACGAAAGTTCTTATATGCCGATTCATCTTTTCTTTCGGTGATGGGATATACACTGGCTGCGGGGGATATAAGAACTGCTTTGGCAGAACCGAACAAGGCGGTGATAACCCGGGAATATGCAAAGCTATATTTCGGTGATGACAACCCGATTGGCAAAGAGCTGCACATGCGTGACGATGACAACAATGATGAACTCGTACATGTGACCGGAGTGGTGGACAAGACATACGACAATACACATCTGAAATTTGATATACTCTTCTCCTACAAAACGTTATTTGCACGGCAAGGCGATCCAACGCGTTACGCTTACAACGGTATACAACGCTTTGATTTGAGTTGGACACGCAACGATATGTATACGTATGTAAAATTACGGCCGGGCACCAATGTCAGCGACTTCACAAAACGTCTTAATACGCTGGAGCAAAAGTATAACCCCAATGTGGCGCAAAGTGAACAGCGAAACGTATTCACTGTACAACCGCTGCATGATATACATCTAACATCTCAACTGGCTGACGAAGCTGAACTGAACAGTGACGGACGCATCCTATACTTTATGGGAATAATCGGACTGTTTGTACTCGCTATATCTCTAATCAACTATGTAAACCTCGCTACTGCGCAAGCTATGGAACGTGCACGCGAGGTAGGTGTACGTAAGATCATGGGTGCGGTGAAAGTACAACTTGTAAAACAATTCCTTACCGAAGCAGCGCTTATCAACCTGGCGGGCATTATACTGTCGCTTACCATTGTGAGTGCTGCGCTTCCAATATTTAATTCTATTTCCGGGTTGCCGCTTGACTTGCATTATTTACTGCAACCGTGGTTTATAGGTTTACTATTTATACTCTGGATAGCAGGCACTATACTCGCTGGCTTTTACCCAGCCTGGATACTATCATCTTTCAGTCCGTTGCAGATTGTTAAAGGTCGAATGAAAAACAGTACCAAAGGTGTGTTGTTGCGTAAGTCGTTAGTGGTAGTTCAATTTGTAGCATCGGTGTCACTCATTGCCGGAACACTCATTGTATACAGTCAGCTGAATCACATGCTGAATCAAAATATAGGGGTAAATATAGACCAGGTAATGGTTTTGGAACGTCCGGGTATAGGACCGCGACTTCCAGGATTCAATGCTTCGGTCGAAGCCTTTCGAAATGAATTAAAAAGCAGCACATCCGTAGAATCGTTCAGCATGTCGTACACTATACCGGGCAAACAGCGGCAGTACAAGATCGATGTAAAGCGTTATGGCACTTCTGACGACCAACTGATCTCCGTTCTGACGAACAGCATGGATTACGAATTTACAGATGTATATAAAATGAAACTGTTGGCCGGCAGAATTTTTTCAAGAGAACATGTGCAAGACGCGGATACCTCGGTAGTAATTACAGCCTCACTCGTAAAACAGTTAGGCTTTAAAGATCCGGAAGATGCTATAGGACAAACCCTGTCGATCCCGGACTGGTATGATCCGATCATAGTAGGTGTTGTGAATGACTATCACCAGGTGTCATTAAAGAATCCGCTACAACCCACCGTATTTTACTGCGACACTCAAGACGGAGAATATTATTCCCTGCGTATCCACTCCAACAATATCAATGAGACAATCGCAGAGATCGAGAAAGCCTATACGAAAGCTTTTCCGGGCAATCCGTTCGAATACTTTTTCCTCGATGACTATTTTAACTCCCAGTATAAAAATGAGCGCCAGTTCGGTATGCTCTTTACAACCTTTGCTGCACTGGCACTTGCCATAGGCTGTCTCGGACTGTTAGGACTTGCCGCCTATACTACCATGCAACGCACGAAAGAAATCGGCATACGAAAAGTATTAGGATCAAGCGAACTTGGAATTTTCTTTCATCTGTCCAAAGAATATATCAGACTCATTTTACTCGCAACAGTTTTAGCGGTGCCACTGGTATATTTTGTGATGAACGAATGGATAGAAAGTTTTCCATACCACATAAGCATACACGCTGAAGTATTTATTATAGCAGGCTGTTTTGTACTTACCATGGCCATGCTCACGGTAAGCTTTCAGACGATTAAGGCGGCACGCGCAAACCCAGTGAAATCTTTGCGCAGCGAATGACCCTGGCTAGAAGCTTCTGGCTGCAAGATCTGGCAACCAGAAGCTATCTCCATTTTACAATAGGATCTGTCCATTCCTTATATCCTCTATATATAAAGCCATGGCTTAATCCGGTGTTAAGTTTGATCTCTTTGTAGCTTGACAACGTTTCTCTATTTGTAAAGACAGCACCACAAGTTCCGTGCGGGTCGGTTGACTCTATGATAGAAAGGAAATGCCCATATAGCGTAAGATGTACATACTCTTTATACGTATCCGGCCAGCAGCCTCCCATTACTACATACCGGAGGTTCTTGTTACGGAGTCGCGCGGAGACATGCAATGTAATATTCCAGCCGGCAGAAGCACCAAGCACTATTATATTTCTGGCTTTTACATTTCTGCTAAGTAAAAAGTCAATTTGAGACACTGTCCTATTTACATAGACTGAGTCGTCTATCCCTTGCTTGCGAATTTCACTGATGACGTGAAAACCGCGTTTACTCAACGAGTCAAGGATATTCAGGTATTCGTAAGGGCCCCACTCCGGTGCAGACTGGTTGATCGCATTGTTACCTAACACAGTTACCACGCCTCCATGTTGGTAAAATATGAAACGATCTGTCTTGGTAAATTCCGCAGGTAAATATATACCTACAGTTTGGGCGAAGACTTGCTGGCTAATCAGTAATAGTATCAGTATGGGGCGCATTGGGTAATATAGTATTGATAGCTTTAGGAAAACCAATGATTAGGGCAAAATAATGGAGTAAAAATTAGTGCCACTATATATACCCTAAAAATAAAAAATAACATTCCGGATAAAGCCTTGACAGGTAAACTGTAATGCAAGCAAATATACCCTTAACAATTTGCAGTTTTTACATCAGGAGGCTATAGTAATTTTAAATACTACGCTTCTGTTGCCAATCATAAACCTTTTAGTTAAGTTCGATATACTTTATCAAATCCCCCTCGCTATGAAAAACAAACAACCCACGTTAGCAGCCAATGGGCATGCCTGTCGGCTCGATGCGTCACCACCTGGATTGACGATTTTGCAACTCCGATCGTGTATGGTATAGCATACACGATACATATCCTCATTCTTAGTCTATAGTATATCAGTCTTTAATCATCCTGATACCTTCAGCGTTGGTTAGATATCCTTTTGTTTCCGGCTACGGTTCCCTTCCTGTTGTACCATTCATCTTTCATCACCACATTTTATGAAAAGCTTCATTTTATGTGCTCCAGGGTCGGCATGACCTTACGGCTATTGCTATGCCCCGATTGCATAGTATAAACAAACTACCTTCCTGTCATTTCCATAAAAGTAAACCCCCTCGTTTATGAAAAGAATTTTATTCCGTTCGTTCATAGCCATTGCGCTATGTTGTATGCTCTCGTTTACCCTATCTGCCCAACCATGCACACCGGTTAGCAAGATTTCATCCTTTCTTTATAATGGCTTTATCGTTGGCGAACAAAACACCATGGAACTCCGAGCTGAAAGCGGAAGTATATATTTGCGGGGTATATTTACCCTTACCAGTGGCACACTTCCACCCGGAGTCGCACTTGACGGGAATAAGATAACAGGTATACCAACCACAGTCGGCACGTATACATTCACGATAGGTGCATCGTCTGCTGCCGGTTGTCCGGTATTTCAAAGAACATTTACATTAAAAGTTACGTGGAATTTACCATGCAGTGAGTTTGCAATAACGTCAGCAGGCACGGCTCCGTCAGCGCAAGGCTTCAGAGGATCGATAACTTTCAGGACTGAGCATTTTGACTCAATTCAGTATTCCCCCATCAGTCTGCCTGACGGATTCAACCTGAATCATACTGCTGGTTCTTACGATGCGATAGTGACCGGTACACCGCAAAATGCAGGACTATATACCGTTGTGCTTGCTGCACAGAGTAACAAAGGTTGCCGCGATACCATTCACTACACCTGGCAGGTATATTGTCCCACTATTGCACTCGACTCCATAAATCCACGAAAGCCCAAGCTACCGTATGGCGTGATCGGTATACCGTACAATCAATATTTCGACAATGGATTCTTCCGGAATTATAGCATTGGTATATCAGAAGGATCGTTACCACCCGGACTTATTTTTGAGAATGAACAAATTATTGGAACGCCTACAACGGCCGGCATATACCATTTCACGGTTCGTGCTGTACATCCTGCTGTGACTTGCGCCTACATCGAACAGCCCTACTATATTGAAGTATCGCTACCAAATACGGTTTGTAAAATTTATGATGCGATCGCACCTTCACCGGCAGAGGTATCAGACAAAACATATTTTGCAAAGGAAAATTTCACCATTTCTTTCTCAGCCAGTAACGGAGGCATTACGGATGACAGCGCCCAGTTTAAACTGGTGGAAGGTCGCTTACCAGAAGGTATAACTTTAAACGGAAATATACTTAGCGGGCAGCTCGATCATGCCGGCACATGGAATTTCATGATAGGTGCATTTTCAAAAGATGGTTGCCCTTACTACAAGCAGCAGTATGTTATACAATTTATCCAGAAAGATGTGTGCGATTCCTTTGGGTTGACGGTACTTATGGGTGAACCCGGATTTACGAGAGTGGGAGTAAATATGTTTTTGGTAATCGGTATAGAGAGGGATTTTGATTCTGCAACGTATGATGCCGTACATCTACCGGTTGGATTTGAAATCACGAATCACTCGGGAAGCATAGTAGAGGTATCCGGACGTGCACTTTATGAAGGCTATGAAGAGTTTATCATTGCAGCAACTACAGCTGAGGGCTGCCAGGACACATTAACAATCGGACAAAATTTTACATGCCTTATGTCCCAGCCCTTTGTTCCCGATGCCAAACTACTTTCTTATCTCCCTGTCAATGAAGCATACTCTCAATACGTAGGCTTCGAGGATCCCTACATGATTGTAGACGTTGATTATACTTTATTCCGTGTGGAAGTAACACAGGGTTCATTACCTCCTGGCCTTACGCTAAGAGATAGTAACTATGTAGGCGGTTTTATCGAGGGCACACCAACCACCGCGGGAAGCTATACATTTACAGTGAGTGCCATTATTTCGGAATGTACTATTAACGAGCAAGTCTATACCCTCGTAGTGCGGGGTCCTACACCTTTTCAGCCGTTCACTTTACATCCGGTTTGCTCCAATGACCTGACATCGAAAACGTGGAGAGTTCATAATCCAAATGGCTTCAGTATTCCACTCAGGTATGGGGCGATATACTACGATGGCTATACTTCTTCTGTTCTGCCATTAGGCCTTGCGCCTGCAGGCGACTTCGAAATCACAGTCTATACAGATAAAACTTCATCTCCGACACTTCCTGGTACGTTGCGATTACATTGGACCGATATTGATGGAACACCGCGTACAACCTCTAAATCTGCCAGTACGGAACTATGCGATCCACCTGCATGTGCGTATGCTTCGGATGTGGTATCTGTTCATCAGGGGCTGACTAAAAATGGTTACAACGTAACCCGTGATGCCAGCAGAACTGCATCGACACTTGGCACCCCAGGCAACAGTAACGAATCGTGGGTTCCTGCTCGTCACTACTCGCTCGGCTACAACGGATTTATAGTATTGCGCATGAACGGTAATATATATAATGGACCGGGTAACGACTTTATTATACATGAATACTCCTTTGGCGAACCTACATTTGCAAAGAACCCCGAACGTGCTGAAGTGCAAATCTCACAGAATGGTACTACCTGGATATCATTAGGACTAACAACACCAGCATCTTGTCAGGGTACACTCGACCATGCGTTTGATATAGCAGGAAAATTGCCCTGGTTCCGCTATGTAAAAGTGATTGATAAAACAGACCGCAATGCACGGATACTAAACGGTGCATGTAGCCCTACCGCTATATTTGCTTTCGATGGTCTCTCCGATGGTTTTGACCTGGATGCTATAACTTGTGCGAATAACAATGCTGTTGCACGCGAAATCGCAGAGACAGAAGAAGAATCATCGAACACAACTGTTCTATACCCGAACCCGGTAAAAGACTTGCTCACCATCGACCTGCCCCAAGAAAATATACCATCAGACAAGCAAGTTGAGTTACGTGTAATTGACTTGAGTGGTAATGCACTCTATCAAAATATACATTCGCTCGAGCCAAATGGTACAACTCAACTAAAAGTATCAGACCTCCACAACGGCATGTATATACTGCGTGTACGAACTTCTATTGGTAGCGCGACATTCCATAAATTTCTAAAAGACTAACCAGGAAAAAGGAGGCTACGAATCATTCATAGCCTCCTTCATTATACATCAAAAAAATTATCTTATTTGCCGCAAATTTACTTCTTACTTCTTACTTCTTACTTCTTACTTCTTACTTCTTACTTCTTACTTCTTACTTCTTACTTCTTACTTCTTACTTCTTACTTCTTACTT